>NZ_JAPHPY010000033.1:0-63780 GCF_026241575.1 Vibrio sp. Sgm 5 | reverse complement strand
GCAGAAGTCGCGTCGGTTGCGGATTCGGTGAAGAGTGTGGCGTTAACGTTGCAAGGCTTTAGTGATGCAACGGGCAATACCGGTGAAGCATTCATATCCAGCAAAGTGTTAGCTATGACTCCTACTATCGCTTTTGAAACAGTAAACGACGTCACAGGTCTAACAACAGTGACTGTCAATGGCATAACTACTCGTTTTGAGGCAGGGGACACAATAGCACTCAAAGCGGTTGATACCGATAGCTTGGAAGTTCTAGGCAGTGCAACAGTGTTACTTGATGGCACATGGACTGTTGATCTTGATTTGTCTACTTTAAAAGATGGAGAAATAGCCGTTTATGCAAATGGTACCAACTCATTATCTGCGACCGCTGATGAGGTGAATACGACATTCAATTACTCTAGTACTACAGCGCTTGTTGTTCCAGATTATTGGGAAAGATATTCCGCGGAGTTACCCTCCCAGAAAGCAGCCTAAAAGAAAGCGAGCATTAAGCTCGCTTTCTTTTTACTTGGTATTAAGTGATCTAAGTCAAACGATTGGCTTTTTCTAATAATTGCGACAAATGACTTGGCGGGCTTTATACAAGGTTAAACATCTAGAATGCCTATGCCAATTTTGTTTTTGGGAGCGGTTAGTGTGATTGTGATGGTTATTTGAAAGATGCTGTGGTGAATATGCCACGTTGAGAATATGTTTTAATATTATATAGTTATACGCAATGTTATACCCCAAGTATAGAGTTCTGCATTAGGTAGTGTGAACTACCTGACGTTTTGTGACTGTGATGAAGCGACACCAGCCTAGCATTGCTTCAAAGTAGTTGCGCTTTTTTGTGAGTGTGACACGCGCTCACCTTTTTATTCATACCTCCTCAGTAGCAATTCATTATCTGTTGTTGCTGAGGAAGGTCATTCCTTCAGAGCCTCTCTCAGAGGTGTCATTTGCCCAATAGAAACTGTTAACTTCTGCCCAAAAATAAAAAAATTCCTTTTATTTGAATCCTTCTTTTTGATTTCAATATTTAGTTATTTTGTCTTTATTTGTAGTTTAAATGACGTTTTTGCTAGCGAATGTGTCTTTTGGGTGGCTTTCAGCTAATTTGTTGATTTTTCTATGTGATTGAATGTTATAAATTAAATTAGTAGCATTAGCGTACCAAATCGTACTTGTAAGCCTTATCAGCTTAAATGTCACCGCAACCATATTTACGATGTTGGTTGTGGAGAATTCAAATGCATTTAGTTTGCAAATTTATACCTAGCTCGAAGCTATCCTCCAGCGAGCTATCTTATGTTCTTACACCAGACGAGTGTATAGGGCAGCTTTCGCGTTTGCGAAATTCAGATGACATCCTTAGAAACCTCCCTAAAGAGTTTGCTCAGAAGATCTCAATCTCAGCCAAGAAGTCTAGTGCCGGGTTGCTAAAGGCTATTCGAAACGAGCTAGGAAATGGGAACTGGGTGGCGTTGTCTTCCTTCTCTCGTAGAACACCGTTAACGGATACCCAATTACAAAGTTTCCCAAGGTTAAAAGCACAGCTTGAATCTGTCTCATCGACTGGTGAGAGCAAAGTCTATAAAGCGGGTTACAAGCAGGTTACTGACGATGTTGCTTTAGTTCGTAGTTACACGCATGTACCTTCTGAGCCGAGCCCAGATCAAAAAATCGTTGTTGAGTTTGCAGGGCAGTGGTCTAGCAATGCAGCATGTTTGATGTTGGGAAAAACCGACGCTCAAAAAGAAAAAGTGACTGTGGGCAAGGCCGATACAGAAAACAAACACCGCAGCCTCGCGACGTTTAAAGATCTCGAAGCGGAGGGCAAAACGCTCTATATCAAAATCCCTTGTTCTGACCAGCCTCAGCCAATCTTGCTTAAACTCGCCGAAGACCTACAACCCGTTGATAAAGAAACTCAGATGGATGAGTGGGATAACGTGTTGGTGCCTGTGAGACCTTTGGCTTACTTAGATGGCAGCAACGACAAAGCAAAAGCTTCTGACCTCCGCGGTGGTTTCCTTTATGTGTTTTGGAAAGGGAAGCTTTGGCGTGAGATGGCCATAAACGAGAAAGGTTACTACCAAGATGTTGACGTCGAGTATTACCGTACGCTAGAGCAAGAAGAAAAGAAAAAAGACACACCTCAGGTAATACAAAGAAGCGCAAGCGGTTTTGCCATGGCGCATTTCTGGGCACCTTACAAAATATCGGGTGAAGTCCAACAGGGAGAAAATGGACTCAAGATCATTTTCTCACCAAAGCAAAAGCGCTTTGCACAAATTGAAGCACTAGAATCGGATGCTGCTTTGCTTGAGAAATCCAGCACACCATTAGATGAATTAAGCAGTTACAGTGATGCACAATCATTCAGTGCACAAGAATTCACCTCCGATGTAGACAGCGCAGCCATCCATAAAGTCACCGAAGACGACATGCCATGGTTTAGCGACCAACAAGCCATCGTTCGCAGCTATGACCAGAGCAACACGGTCATTGCTTATGTGGATGGAAAAAACAGTGGTTTTCTTGTCCGCTTGGAAGTTGGCTTAGCAGATGGCCCATTGGCAGAACAACTAGACCCTTACTCGTTGGCTTCGTATGACGGCTTAGTTGCCATTATGGAAGATTCTGAAAGTGACTGGCGAGTTACCGAGCCCTTTGAGTTAACCAGTAAAGACGGTTATATCAGTGCCTTAGTGACAGGTATGCCTCCCAAAGGAAAGTTTACACTTGTGCTTTCGCACCTTGGCGGGGAGGACAGCGCGGTGATGATGTTTGAAGGGCTGACATACCAAGAGATTATCGCAGAACCACCAGAATTACCGCCGATTTCTAAGCACGAAGAACAGCGAGTGCCTGATGAAGTTAATGAAGAAAGAGAGCGTCAAAAGAAAACATTAGACATGATGCTAGAGCTTATCAACGCCAATTAAAGAGATAATACGGGGAATTTGACTTAGACCTCGGTTTATCAAATCATGAAGAGAACAAGCGAAATATGAAAAAAATCATAATAGGCAGTACCATTGTTGCTGCCTTATTGGCTGGGGCTGGTGTTTTGCATTGGCAAAGCAAGCCTCAAATGGGTGAAGCCTATAAAAGAAACCTCGGTTACACAGTGACATCTACTTTGTTCAGTAAACAAAGAGAGTCCCTTTCAAAAATTCGTGGTTGGCGAATCGACATAGAAACCCTTGAAGGTGTACCAAAAGAAGAGTGGAACGCAACGCACACTCAACCCCAAGTGATGTTTAACTATGGACCAGATTCTACCATCTACACTATGAACCTAGATGGCACGAATGTCCGGTTGTTACTTCATCGAGACGAATTTGGTGAATTACCAGCTGGGGGGAATGATATCAAACGTTCTCCTGATGGGAGATATCTAGCGTTTCGCTATTATGGAGCAGGGGTTAATTGCGCTGTTTATGATTTAAAGAAAAGAGAAACCATCGTTAAGGCGGAATTGTGCACGTCAGCGACCTTTACTCAAGATAGTAAAGAGTTCTATTTTACTGACTCTGATAGTCGTAACCCACAGCGCCTTGAACTCGAAAGCCGCAATCGAAGTGATGTATTTCAATCTACGATCCGCGTTGATAAAGAAACCTTCAATCCACTGCGTGATGGTTATGGTTTCTTTATTGATCAATTCAATGACCGATTTATCTATAAAGTAAGAAAAATAGATGAGGCTGGAAAGCGAGGCCCTGATCAGCAATTAGTTTTCCGTTTTTCAGACATGTCTTTACTTGGTAAAAAAGAGTATTTAGTTCCTGAATGTTTGACCCATTTTACCAAGGGAGCGCTGCAGAAGTATCTAGGCTGTAATAAACGTGAACCCTACGACTTATATTCGCTTGAAGACCCTCAGAAAAAAATTGAACAAGTGCCAGAAAGGTATGTTTTGCAGCGAGGTAAGTGGTATGCAGACGCATATGGCAATAGAGTTGTTCGCCTGAAACAGTCCGGAGAAGTAGGGATGTTTGATGGTTTGAGCTACAACTACGCATTAAAAACGGGGGAAGGTGAGTTCGACTATGACCGACTCCATCGCTTAAGCTTCTTTATTCCCTCATATATGCATGCAGACTTTGAAAGTATGGATTTGCGTCTCTTTATGCCCGCTATTCCTACCAAAGCGCAATTTGATGAGCTGGTGCCTAAAGTGACTGAAAAGATGCGTTGGGATTGCGCAAGGAGTCGAGGACAGTTTCAAAGATGTGCACAACATTTCGATATGAAAGCGCTTTTTAAAGACATGGATCAAGTGAGGGAATATATGGGGGTCAAGAAATGGTAAAACGTTACGATATTCCGGGCCTTTATCTAATGGGGAGATTGCATGACAGGGATGGCAAACCCGTTGGCCGCTTTTTCCCATTAGCACATGAAACATTGGTTATTCCGAGCTTAGAAGTTAAACAAGAGTTTGTTGCAAACCATACTGCTACTAACAAACAGATATCTACCAGTAGCCAAAATCCGATCGCAGTTAGTGATGAGTATGGCAAACTTAATATTTTAGCGGCTCGTGAATTCAACGCAGATCAGATAGGCGCTGAGTTACTTAGGGCTCCTTTGTCAAAGGGTTGTGTGGAAGCCGCGATTAACAAGGGCGCCGTGCGAGACGTGCTGTTTTTTCCAAGCTATTTGGTGCCATTAAGCCAGATGGCGAATGCGGCCCAAGAAAGTAAAGACCAGGAGCCTTGGTTAACGAAACTCTACAACTTGTTGTCTTATAAAGATCTTAAGGAGATAAAAGATGATAAAGGGCAACCTGTTTGTGTTACTGATTTAAGCGTCAAGCGTGTAAGTGTCGAGCAAGATTGCATGACACCTCCCTCGGGACAAGTTGACCAAAGCAGTGACTTCTTTAACAACTACGCAGAGTGGCACAACAAGAGCCACTTAAAACAGATCCATGTAGTTGAAGTTCCGCAGTTTTATACAATTCAGGTTGTCTTTTCTTCAAAAGATTATGTTGGCGCTGAAGTCACATTAGCCGATTTACCAAAAGACATTAATATCCAAGGCTCTGAGACGGAGGGTCAGGGTGTTTTACCTACATCGACGGTTAAAGAAGTTTTCTACAAGTACTCTACAGATGGTCAGGTTAGTCAAGACGAGTCTATGTATGTCGCGACGTTTTGGCTTAATTCGGAAAGTGTTTTATTTTTAAATGAACGACTTACCTCTGTTCGTATTGATATTGATTTTGCGAAACTTAAAAGTGAAGATAAGACCGGAGAGGTTGATCTTGCTTTAACGGCTAAGGGTATTCCTGACCGCTACAGCTTAAAAGAAAATGCTCTTGCTCTCGACATTCATACAACCGCAGGTCGGACTGCTGTTGTTAATGGAGATCCTATTTCCGTTGAAGAAGCCTTAATTAACCATGCTCCGCAATTCTTCCCTCATTTGAACGCCGATTTAGAAGAATTCCCTTACGACAGTCCGGAAAAACTGATTGAACGCAAGGAGACTAAAACCAGTTTACCAAACTCAACGTGGGCGACCTTTCAAACGGTAAAAGGCAGTTTGGAGACAACTTCCGGTGTGTTAAAAGATGGCATCAGTTGGGTGACGTTGAGTAAATTTGCGGCTGCTTCAGTATCAAGCATCAACACTGAAAATGATGAACTTGCTAAGCTAGCACTTACCGTGAGTAAAACTTTGGGTGCTACACAAGCATCTACAGCTTTCATCAAAGCGGTAAAGGAGCTAAAAGATCACTATCCGAACGAAGTGACCCGATCTGCTCACTTTATGTACGGTCAAATTAATGCACAAATAGTATGGTTTAGTCACAAGTTTCATGCGCAGATGGACAGAGCCTCTCCGTTATGGAGCACTTCCATTCTGCCATATCTTAACGGCGCGGGGCGAATCGGAACGAAAGCTTTAGATATGTTAGAGAATCCGTTAACCATCGCGGAGCTGGGTTACGATGCGGTAAATAGCTATGCCAATTGGAGCGGAAGTCAAGCAGCTCAAGGCTCAGCACACGGAGATTTACTATCTAAAATACAGGAATACATGGCAACAACCGCTTCTGTACAGGCAGATAAAGCACAAGCTTTTCAGGGAACGGAAGAGAAGTATCAAAATGCTGTCAATCAACTAAGAAATGAAATGCCAGATTTGTTTGTAGAAGAAGGCAGCGGTTCACTAGACCAGCGTGTAGACGGTGTGTTACTTCGGTTGAACATGACATTTTTTGAGTTCGATTCTTACCAAGTCACTGAAAAAAGTAGTGCGCACAAAAGCATCGCTGAGCAGTTACAGAAGTTAATCAGTAACCCTTTCGAAATTGTCATAACAGGCCATACCTGTAATATGGGGTCAGAAGCCTACAACTTGGCTTTATCGGAAAAGCGTGCTGTTTCTGTCAAAGAGGCAATCCTTGATGCGATGTCTCCGGACGCTCGTAGCGTTTGGTCTCCTATGTTCAAAATTGTAGCCAAAGGGTATGCAGTTTCGTTACCTGGTAATACCAACCGTACGATTGAAGAGCGGGTGAAAAACCGTCGGGTTGAAATCTATCTCGCGTTTAGCCGTTCTGTGGAATATCCACCGTGTCGTGCAGGCCTGATGAATGTTGAAAAGGCGGCAAAGATAAAAATTGCCACAGACATGAACGAAGATCAGGCGATGCTGGAGTTTATCCAATCCGGTTTGAATGCATTAATTGGTGGGGCGGCCATGGCCTTCCCACCAGCAAAAGTCATTGCCGCTGGGGTAGAAGGTGTAAAGCTTGCTACTGCCATTATGGACCTCTTAAAGCCAAACACTGAATATCAAAAATACGTTAAGCAGGTTGATTCCATCCGCCACCAAGATCTTATGGCGTTTAACCAATTTTTAGCACAACCAGATATCCCCAATGCGACCCGAGTGTACTTAAAATCGTATATGAAGCGAATGATTGCGTTGAATGGTTTGATTCGCTTGATTAAGGGCTTTCACGCCACCAAAGTAATGCCTACTTTTAGCAGTGGTGGGTTATTGAGTGATGGCAATTTGTTCAGTGGGCCTAAGCAGTTCAGCGATCTCCAGGTGCTGCGTTATATTGATGAGTTTATCCTCAATGATGGTTGGAGTGTCGATATCTCATTATTGGGTGCTGAACACTTAGATGAAATTTGGATGAAAAAAAATGGCTACAGCCAAACACACAAGCAAGTTGGCAGCGCTTCGGTTGACAGAATATACGCTCAAGGTGTTAATGTTTACCGCCATTATTCATCCGATGATTTAACCGATTTAATGGCTGGGAAAGCCCAGCGATATAACCACTACTTTCCAATTCATTACAGGGCTAGTCAAGACGACAGCCATTTTGAGGCATTACTAGGAGATGAACCGCCAAAAGGCCTAGATGACAGCATCTTCGAGAGAGTTGAAGTCTTTGTCCGTCGCCCATATAAGAATAATGGTTCAGTTCCGAAGTATGATGATTGGGTGCCGTTTGAGCAGTATTATCGAGATAACGGTGCAATGCTGACACCCTATGACAATGTTAAGGTCGTAGCGTTGGTAAAAGATGGGATTGGGAGCGAAGACAACGGCAACGTTATTGGTCAGCTGCCGATTTGTCTTGATGTTATTTCACATAGTTCAAATGAGGGAAACTGGGAGTGGAGTGATAGTGTTGCCTCTACTCACATAGAATATGTAGCAGAGTTAACACCAATGAACTTTTCTGAACAAGAGAGAAAAGTCATTTTTGGCGATGACAAAAATGCGAAGAAACTTGGCGTCATTATTCAGCCAAGTTATTTCTTTGGTACTACACGTGTATTTGGTATTCGACCAGTTGCTAATTACGACGACTTTGCATTGAAGAGTCTCTTTGATACAACTGCTAGCTCAACCGTCTCGGGTGGTTTCAAATACCTGAGCTACTTTTTTGAGTTAAAAGTGCCGGGTCAAAGTAAAACAGAAAAGCGTGTCAGTGTGCTGCGCCCGTTTGGTTCGGCAGATAGCAAAGAGAGAACCATCGACCGATTTAACGTGACGTTGTCGCCATCTCGTCAATATGAGTTAACAAAAGACTTTATCAATTTTAGCGGCGCTATTTTTGGCGATGGTCTCTTCTATGAGAAGACATTTTTAACGCCACCTGAGGGTAAGAAAGTACGATATCCACAGGTTTTTGATGGGGCAAAAGTGAGCCTTTACTTAGGGCAAAGTGGCTTAAAATACGACTCTGCTAAGAAAGGTGGGGATGACCCTCTCCTAAAAGCTGATAAGCGCATGAGTGGTAAAGTTACTGCGTTTGACTGGAATAAAGAAACGACGGCAACTCTACTGATTCGTTCAAAGCCGTGTGATCCTGATAATTTAGAGGATCAAGGTTTTGACAAAAACCTAATCCCAATTCACGTTCAATTTTCTTATGATCCAAACTTATGGCCTGGCTCAAACCTATGTCCAGTGACAGATTTTAAAGCAGTCGTACGACTCGGAACAGTGAAAAAGGTGGGTGACTCTTTTATCTTTGAAAAATCTGAAATCGAACAAATTCCTAAGTCACTATCTGAGCTTCAAGAAGATCTGGTTAAGATGAATTCAGAAAGTTTAGAACATATAGCACTATCGACATGGAGCGGTGCAAGGGAAGAAGAAACCACTTTGTTTGCCAGTGTGGAAGAGCTTTCTTATATCAATCTATTTGGTCACAAAGTAAATGGCTTAAGGCCGATGATTGCACCAAGCAGTTCAAGGAAAGGCATCAACTTTGGTATACAAGTCAATGCTCCGTTTGGATCTGGGCTAGATTTAGAGAAAGGTGAGGGAGTGCACTTGGTCGATAGTGGCGTGACTAGAATTCCAAGTAACTGGATCAAACTCAAGTACAAAGAAGACGAAGTTGAGGCTGCTAAACAGCTTAATAAGCTCAACACAGACCTTGCGTTTGCTGATCAATCTAAGGAAATTAAATTTAAACCGCATATCAACCTTCAGAAATGGATGAGTTACAACGACCATTTTGATAGCTTGCTTGAAGCGAGGATCGATATGATTGATAGCTGGGTAGAGAATTAGTACTAGGATACAAAAAAACCGCCTTCGGGCGGTTTTTTTCTTATCAATGGAAACTGAAGTAAGATTTTCTCGCTTCTCGCTTCCCAATCAACCAGCTGCAGAAATATCGTATTTCTTCATTTTGTGGTTGAGTGTGCTCATGGGCAGCGCTAATTGCTCGGCCGCTTTCTTGGTGTGCCAATTACAGGCATTTAAGCAGTCGATTATCACTGTGCGCTCGTATTGGCTGACAACGTCCTTAAGGCCGATTGAAGCGTCTTCTAAATCCGCTTGCACTGTATCGTTAACAGGTGGTTCTGGGGTAGGTGATGCTACTTTCAATTCGACACTTGGCGTATCTTCTGGGATTTGTTCACCAAACTCAATGTGAGTGATGGTTTCAAAATCGGACAGTAGCACTGAGCGTTCGATGATGTTTTTGAGCTCACGCACATTACCTGGGTACGGGTACGCAAGAAGCTGTTTACGGACGTTGGCACTCAACCCTGGTGCTTGCGGTAGACCTAGCGTGTTGGTGGTGTGTTGCACGAAATGTTCTGCGAGAGGAATAATGTCTGATTCACGTTCTCTCAAGGGTGGCAGCGTAATCGGGAATACATTCAAGCGATAGAACAAGTCAGCACGGAACCCGCCATCTTTGATTTGCTGCATAAGATTACAGTGGGTTGCGGCGATTACGCGCACGTCGACTTCAATCTCTTTACTGGCGCCGACAGGGCGAACCTTACGTTCTTGCAGCACACGCAGCAATTTTGCCTGCAGTAGCATTGGCATATCACCAATCTCATCTAGGAAAAGCGTGCCGCCGTTGGCTGCTTCAAACAAACCAACCTTGTCTTTGTCTGCGCCAGTGAAAGAACCTTTCTTATGCCCAAAAAGCTCAGATTCCAATAACTGCTCTGGAATAGCCGCACAGTTTTGAACGATCAAAGGCTGGTCTGCTCGGTTAGAGTTTTCGTGAATGTATTTCGCGATCACTTCTTTACCTGCACCAGTTTCACCACGCAACAAAACGTCGACAGGAAGAGATAACACCTTATCAAGACGATTCAAAACATTGAGCATTTCTTCGCTCTCTGCAATAGGCCCTTGATAGGTTTTTTGGGTACGCTTTTTGAGCTGAGTGTTCTCGCGGACGAGGGCTTGATTGTCGGCACTGAGGCTTTTAATCACTTGCCCATATTGCTCTAGCCAAACTGCTTGGCGAATATTACTTGCGGCCATACGACAAAACTCAGTTAATGCAGCCTCATTGTCGATAACACTTAAATCGAGCAAGACCAAGAGTCCAATGGTCTTACTTTCGCTATCAATCAAAGGCCAAGCCAATAAGTTTTCACTCTTTAGTCCAAGTATTTGCTCACTTTGATAAATGCTTTCGCAGTCGTAACCGTTGTACTTATACAACTCATTAATCAACACCACCTCACCATTGCGAATCGCAAAGTTAAATGGGTCGTTCTCACTGGCGGAATCAATCTGCAATGCCTCCCAAGGGTGGGAAACAATCGTTTTATCGTTATGGTGAGCGGTACTTGGAATCAACGCCTGACCAGTCTGGTCCAAAACATAAATGATGCCGTGTTTTGCGAGGGTCATTTGTCTCGCCGCGGTCAACACAGCATCCAACGTTTGAGTAAGCTGGCTGCGATCAGCCAAAGACTGGCTGATCGCAAGTAGGGCGTTGCTAAGTTCGCTATGGTTAGCTGAACGCATAGGTTAGTATTCCTTGCTCATCGACAGACACTTCGATTTGCGTATGTGAATCATCCTTGTCATGCACTAATAGCTGAGTCGAGAGCTGAGGCAGTAACTGACGGTTGATGACTGCGTCGATGTTACGTGCGCCCGTTTCAGCAAGGCGACAGTTACCTAGTACGAACTCAACCAAGCTTTCTTCGTAGCTCAGAGACAGCTTGTGATGGCTCTGTAGACGCTGAGAAACTTTGTTCAACTTGTGGTGAATGATTTCTGTCATTGCTTCATCAGACAGCGGAACAAACGGAAGCACAGACATACGCGCCAACAGCGCCGGTTTGAAGTGTTGGTTCAAAGTCGGGCGGATAGCTTCTGCGATGATGTTTGCATCGATGTCTTTGGATTGATGAACTAAAGATTCAATCTCGTGCGTCGCAAGGTTACTGGTCATGATGATCAGCGTGTTCTTGAAGTCGATTGTGCGGCCTTCGCCATCGTTCAGCGTACCTTTGTCGAACACTTGGTAGAACAGGTTCAACACTTCTGGATCGGCTTTTTCTACTTCATCAAGCAGGACAACAGAATATGGACGCTGACGTACCGCTTCTGTCAGCATGCCGCCTTCACCGTAACCTACGTAACCCGGAGGCGAACCGATTAGGCGAGATACCGTGTGCTTCTCTTGGAACTCAGACATGTTGATGGTCGTCATAAAGCGCTCACCACCAAACATTTGATCAGCGATCGCACGAGCAGTTTCGGTTTTACCTACACCACTTGGGCCAACCAGCAGGAATACGCCTGTCGGTGCATCTGGGTTGCCCAATCCTGCTTTTGCAGTTTGAATGCCTTCAGACAGTGCATCAATAGCGTATTCTTGGCCTTTGATGCTTTGTGTTAGGCTTTCTTTCAGTTTTAGCGTGGTTTCTGCTTCGTCTTGAAGCATCTTACCCATTGGAATTCCGGTCCAGTCCGAGATGACGTGGCTGACTTCATCTGGACCCACTTCAAAGTGAACCAATGGGTTGCCATTGCGGATTGCATTTAACTGCTCTTGGCAGGCCGAAATTGCAATGCGAACGGCTTCTTCATCCATTTCTGCATATGGAGAAACGTCTTGCTCTTGTTCTGAATCTTCGTCTGCAACAAGCTCTTCTTCATTTGTTTCGCCAAAGACCAGTTCATGCAAGCGAGAGCGTAGAGCAATCATCTCTTGGATCTGCTCTTTTTCTTTGTGCCATTGCGCTTCTTGTTCTGCTAGCTCTTCTTTCGTTGTTTCCATTGCCAGTTTTAGGTCTGGAATGTTGGCAAGGCTGTGCTTGTCGCCAGTTTGCTGCAGAGCATCACGCTCAAGTGCTTCAAGCTCGCGCTGTTGAGCTGCAAGCTCTTGCTGAAGAGTCTCAACAGAAGCAGGAATAGCATTCAGGCTGATGTTCACTCGTGCACACGCCGTATCTAGCACATCAATCGCTTTGTCTGGCAGTTGACGGCCAGAGATGTAACGAGCAGAAAGCGCTGCTGCTGCGGTGATCGCGTCGTCACGCACGTAAACGTTGTGTGACTTCTCGTATGCTGGGCGCAGACCACGAATGATCAATGCTGCTTGTTCAGGAGATGGCTCGTCGAGTTTCACCAATTGGAAACGACGCGCAAGGGCAGGATCTTTCTCGAAGTACTTCTTGTATTCCGACCATGTTGTCGCAGCGATGGTTTTCACTTCACCACGTGCGAGGGCTGGTTTTAACAAGTTTGCAGCGTCGCTGCCGCCTGCTTGGTTACCACCACCAACAAGGGTGTGTGCTTCATCGATGAAAAGAATGATAGGGGTTGGCGAGTTTTTCACTTCATCCAATACCGCGTTTAGGCGTTTTTCGAATTCACCTTTTACGCTTGCGCCTGCTTGAAGAAGGCCCATGTCCAGGCCGTAAAGCTCAACACCTTTGAGGTTGTCTGGTACGTCACCTTGTACAATCTTAAGTGCCAAGCCTTCTACTACTGCGGTTTTACCAACGCCCGGCTCACCAACAGCAATAGGGTTGTTTTTACGGCGACGAGCAAGAATGTCCACGATTTGGCGGATTTCTTGGTCGCGGCAGAAAACAGGATCGATTTCGCCTTTGCGTGCTTTACCCGTAAAGTCGGTCGTGAACTTGCTCAGTGCTGAACCATCTTCACGAGCTTGTGTTTTCTCTGAAGTCGCGACTTGCGCCTCAATAGAGTGGCTTGTTAGCTCTGCAAAGTTACGCTTAAGGCTGTCAGGGTTTACCGCTTCAAGTATAGAGGCGTAACCATGTTGGCCGTAACGTAGAGGATTGCTAACAAGAGTAAGGAGTAGGGCGCCAGAGCGGATTTGTGTTTCGGATAGATCTAAAGAAGAAACCAGCCAACTTTCTTGTAACCATTCGATTAATAAAGCAGAAAAAACAGGTTTGCTGCCATTTCCCTTGGCGTTGGTGTCGAGGGTGGATCGAATCGATTGTCTTAGTAAGTTCTCAGAACAATCAAAATGACTTAATAAGACGTCAAAATCACTATTTGGCCTTTTTAATAGGCTCAGTAAATAATGCTCGATTTGAACTTCGGTTGCTTTTTCAGAAACTGCAAGTGCAGCTGCGTCTTCTAATGCCACTTTTGCAATAGGGTGGAGACGCTGAATTAATGAAGAAAGGTTTATATTTATCATAGCCATTTTATTCTTTAGAGGAAAAGAGGTAGCGGCTATTATACTAAAAGTGATAACACTCTTTTTTTATCAAGATATTTTGCCTAGCGTTTGTTGGTGATTTTAATGACAAAATTAGTGGGAATATTTACGGTTGATTATCTTGGTTTGTCATACTGAATTAATTCTTAGTTAATATGACTAAATAGATAGTTTTATTAACTTTATTCTGTTCTTGATATATGGTTATTTTCACTTTTTATTATTGAAACAATTTATTATTATCGATTTCCAACTTTTTGGTTTTTTATCCAATAAATTGTACTTAATAAATTGACAAATAAAGCCCGTTTTTAGCTAAGTGTTTGTATTGTAAGGTTTATAAAAGTTGGCATGGAGTTTGATTATACTAAGTAGTCGCGGTGATAAGCGATTTGGTGATTTAAACAAAACAGATTTTAGAAAAGGAAATAACGATGCCAACTCCAGCATATATGTCTATCAAAGGTGAAACTCAAGGTCACATCACTAAAGATACTTACTCTGCAGATTCTGTAGGTAACACATGGCAAGAAGCTCACGTTGATGAGTTCCTAGTACAAGAACTTGATCACGTACTAACAGTGCCACGTGACCCACAAAGCGGTCAGCCAACTGGTCAACGTGTACACCGCCCAGTTGTTGTAACTAAAGTTCAAGACCGTTCTTCTCCGCTACTATTCAACGCACTAGTTTCTGGCGAAAAACTTCCTGAGTGTGTGATTCGTTTCTACCGTACTTCAGTTCAAGGTAAGCAAGAGCACTACTACTCAATCAAACTGATTGATGCGCTACTTGTAGATATCCAAACTCGTATGAACCACTGTCAAGACGCTGCAACAGCAGACCGCGTGACAGAAGAAGTTCTTAAGCTGACTTACCGTGCAATCGAAGTAACTCACGAAAACTGTGGTACAGCTGGTAACGACGACTGGCGTGCTCCACGCGAAGCATAATTGCTTTTTGCGTAAAGATTCAGGGCCAACAATTGTTGGCCCTAATTCGATTATTTGTATCAGGTAAAAGATATGGTGAATGACGTAGAATTTAAATTTGAAGTGCCAGGGTGTGGGCACGACTTTCGAGTAGAAAGCTTTCAAGTGAATGAAGAGCTTTCGAAGCCTTTTCACATCAGTCTCTCATTACTTTCACTTGATCCAGATATTTCTTTTGATGCCTTGATTCGTAAAGCGGGCACGTTAACTCTTTATGGACAGGGTGTAGGTGCTGCGCGCGTATTCAACGGGGTAGTAAACGAAGTTCGTTACCTAGGTACGGGTCGTCGCTTCTCTCGTTATCAATTGGTTCTGGTTCCTCAAGCTTGGTTCTTATCTCAGCGTCAAGACTGTCGCATCTTCCAGCAGAAATCTGCGAAAGACATCATCACGGAAGTGCTTGATGATGGCGCAGTTACCGACTATCGATTTGAAGTCTCGGGTACTTATCCTCCGAAAGAATACGTACTGCAATATCGTGAATCTGACCTTCAGTTCGTTCAGCGAATGATGGCAGAACACGGTATGTGGTATTACTTTGATCACACTGATGCTAACCACACCATGGTGATTGTGGATAGCAACGATGCTATTGCGCCTTTGGTGAGCTCTCCTATCAACGCTTCTTATATTGGACCGATTGTTTACCATGCTGATGGCGGCGGTGTTGCGGATCGCGAACACATCTCTGATCTTGAGCTTGTTAACCGCGTGCGAACGGGTCAGGTTACGTACACGGACTACAACTACGAGCAGCCAAAGATTCCACAAGAGATGACGCATGCAGGTGATCTCGACCAAGATCTCAAGCAGTTTGATTATCCGGGGCGTTATGTTGATCCTGCAATGGGGCAGGTGAGAACGACTGAGTGGATGTCTGAGCACATTGTTGATAATCAACAAGTTGAAGCAAGCAGTGATGTGATGCGTTTGGCATCCGGCTATAGCTTCAACATCAGTGATCACCCTCGTTCGGCGATCAACCGTGATTACATCATGTTATCAGTGATGCACACAGGGCAAGACCCACAAGTGCATGAGGACGAAACAAGTGGTATGCCAACCACGTACTACAACCAGTTCTCTTGCATCCCTCGTGACGTGGTATTCAAAGCTCCTAAACTGGCTGCTCCGCTTGTAGACGGCCCTCAAACGGCGGTAGTGGTTGGTCCAGCAGGCGAGGAGATCTACACCGATAAACTAGGACGAATCAAAGTTCAGTTCCACTGGGATCGTTACGGCGATAACGATGAGCACGCAAGCTGCTGGATTCGCGTAAGCCAATCTATGGCGGCTCCAACATGGGGTGCAGTTTACTTGCCACGTATTGGTCATGAAGTTGTCGTTACCTTCCTTGAGGGAGACCCAGACCGACCGCTTGTAACAGGCGCGGTGTACAATGGCCTGCATTTCCCTCCGTACTCATTGCCAGAAAACAAAACGCGTACCACGTTCCGTACTCAAACGCACAAAGGCACTGGTTACAACGAGCTGAGCTTTGAAGACGAAGCGAACCAAGAAGAAGTCTACATTCACGCTCAAAAAGACATGTCGACGAAGGTACTCAACAACCGTTACCGAGACATCGGTCAGGATGAGTTCTTAAAGGTCGCGCGTCACCAAACTAATGAAGTGCATGGTGACCATAAAGAAACTATTGATGGTCACAAGACAACACAAGTAAACAGCACGTTTACTGAGACGGTAGAACAAGACGTCACTGTGACTTACAACGCCAATGAAACTCAGTATGTGAAAAACAATTCTGATTTGGAAATTGGTGATAACCGTACAACCAAGATCGGCAAGAATGACGACTTGGATGTGGGTGAAAACAGCAACCTGACTGTCGGCGCTTCTAAGAGCTCTGATGTTGGTGCTGACGATAATCAAACGGTAGGTGGTAACTTAACCGTATCGGTGAAAGGTAACACGTCTTACAAAGCCGATGGTGCGACGCAAATCATCAGTGGTGACAAGATTGTATTGAAAACCGGTGGTTCTTCATTAGTGATGAACAGTGACGGTTCAATCAAGCTTTCTGGTTCTTCAATCACCATTGAAGGCAGCGATAAAGTCGTCGTGAAAGGTGGTAACGTAGCGATTAACTAATGATGGAAAAACAACCTCTTATTGCAGAAACCATCACGAAACAGCAAGCCGAATCACCGGCTTGCTTTTCGCGTTTTGGAACCATAGTCGCCATTAACGAGTCAACGGGCAGTGTCCGTGTCGATTTTGATGGTAATCCATTCAATCAACCGCTCACTGCAAGGTTAGGGCGCGGCTTTCGTCGCAGTGAACTACAAATGGCAATAGATAATAAACTGAGTTGCCGTATCGAATTTATGAACGACGACTTAAGCTTGCCTCTCGTGACGGACATTTTTTTCTCTATTCTGAATGACTCTGATGAGTTCGTGTTGAGAGCGAAAAAGATGGTGATAGAAACCGAGCAAGAACTGATCGTCAAAAGTGGTGAGACAGAAACGCGCTACAGTGGGCGTGATGGCCGAATTACGACGAAAGCGAAATACGTCACCTCACAAGCAGAAAAAGCTCAAAAGATTCAAGGCGGAACGATCGCAATTAACTAGTTACCTTGAGTTAGCTAATTACTTCGTATTAGCTACTTACTTTGAGTTTAACTAATTGCAATCGCGTTATCGCAGGCTAATAACGGATAAGTAGATGCGACAAAGAATCGGTGTTGAACACCTAAATGCACCCATAACTAACCAGCTCGTTGAAAGCGCTTTAGCAAAAGCAGAGAAGGCGACCAACGAGCTTTCCCAATTACCGGCATCTTGGCTGGGTTTCTGTAATGAAAAGTTATCGATAGCATCCGAGAGTCTCGGTTTTTTACTCAAACAACGTGTCCAAATCCACAAGCGTGGTTACCCAAGCCGAGAGATTGAGTATCTCAAATTGATAGAACGTCAGATTGAAGAGATCAAACAGGTTTATCTCTCGTTCTATCGACTTACCCCAGGGCTGTTCCATCAACTAAAAAACCAAGAACCAGAAATTTATGTTTGGCTCGCGTTACAGAATGAACTTGGTTCAGATATTGATAATCTATTAGTTGGCTTATCGGTACTTGAAGAGTTAGATAGCAACACTGCGATGGTGTTTGTGACTCAATCGCCCGTTGAACACCTCGACAGTGTGATGTCAGAACTGATTGAAGGTAACTCGAAAACAAGCGCGTTTTATTTTGAATGCTTACGTGTAAGGCAAGCATTAAGCGTTGCTCTGATCAAGCGCTGGCATAAAGCGGAAATCATTCGTTCCAATGTCGCATTACCCCTGTTGGCATTACAAGATGTAGAAGAGGGTATTGAGTGGATTAATGAGCATGCGAATGGTGAGCAGTATCTGTTCGAACGCTTGATCACCAAACGTGACAGAAGCACTTGGTTCCGCCAGTGTTTTGGTATTGACCCGAGTGGATTGCCTTCGGCACAAGTGCTGACTTTTGCCAAACTTTTGGAGCTGAAAGAGTTTGAAGCGTTCGATATCTCTTCTTCGTTAGCTCCCGTTGATTTTGCTCTGAGTGGCGATTGGAAGTTAGTGCCAGAAATCATCGAGCACTTGGAAACTCTGGAAGAAGATGAAGGCGAGGTTTGGATTCAAGCCCTGTATGTCGTCTACGGAAAGCTCCTTCCTCTTACTCCTCAAGAAATAGGTGTTGAGAATGAGTGGGAAGAGATTGTCGATTTACTCAATGAGTGGCTTGAAGACGACAAGTACGTTCAAAACTTACCAAGTCGTTTGGGGTATTCACTGAGTTTCGAATCTACTTTGGCAGCAATGCAAGATGCCAATATAGACGTGATGTTCCGTGATTGGCTATGGCGACAACTCTGTATTCAGTCTAGGGCTTATGTGCCTTGGGATATGGCGATGCCGATTCACCAACAAGATTGGAACTTCAACAACTTAAAAGCAGCACCTTCTGCGAGCGAACGATTCAATTTAAGGAATAGCAATGCAGTTATGGGATATTGAAGCGCACCCCGAGCTATCGCTTAAAGGGCGCTTTCAGCGTGATGAAAACGGCGATGAAGTGTGGGTTGTTGTCGCGAAGCGTACTTGGCAGTTTGATGGTGCAGTATGGCATGAGTTGGGCGAAAGCGAGATTTTTGATGATCCTCAATATTTGGGAGAAGAAGGCTTCTCGGCAATGAAAATGGACCACGAATTCGCCTATACCAAAACTAATACTGACGTGCTGGTCTACGGAAAGGCGCGCAGCTATGCGAAGAAACCGGTGACTTACCAAGAGTGCCGCGTGTTGATTGATGGCCATATCGACAAGACACTTGCTATTCACGGTGAACGTGTATGGGTAGAGCATGGTGGCAGTATTACGCTCAGCAAACCGATTCCTTTTATCGAAAAAGACATCGACTATACCTGTGCCATTGGCGGTGACTTACGGAACCGTATTGGTGGCGGTATTGCCGATTCCAGTAACGAATTAGTTGAGCAAAAGGTGCCTTCGGTGTTTTATCCAAAAGAAGATTGGAGTGCGACAGGGAAAAAACTGCGTGTGGCCGGTTTTGGGCCGATACCTCCGTTCTTTGAATCTCGTCAAAAGTTGACGGGTACGTTTGATGACAATTGGATTGAAAACCGCAAACCAATGTTACCGGTCGACTTCGATAGACGCTTTTTCCAAAGCGCACCTGTTGACCAACAATGTAAAGGTTTCCTTCACGGTGGTGAACGTTTGATGATGAGTGGTTTTTGTCATGACGACACGATTTCATTTCGTATCCCTAAAGAAAAATACCGTGCGATTGCTATGTTCAAACAAGATACTTATCAAGCCGATATGTCGATGTATACCCTATTTGTCGATGCTGAAAAGAAAACGATTTCAATCAGTTATACCTCCGCATTTCCTTGTCAGGGGAAAGAACACCTGTTGGTATCAACGTCCATCACGAAACTGGCAGAGGTAAGTGAGCATGCATAATTCGACAGGCCGCTATGTCTTAGGAATGGAAGTGATGACGCCGATGGGCATGAACCTCGATATCTCAAGCAGTGTCGCTCATGCTGATTTAGCCAGATTTGAACAAATCGTTGGAGAAGACGGGATTGAGCGCTTTACCTACGCGAAAATCGAATACACCAAAGACACTGAGTTGTTTGAAAAAACGTGTGAGATAACGAGTTATCTACTCGATTCTTTATTGATGCAGTTACCGCGTTCTTTGAAACCGATTCCATTATTGATCGCCGTGCCAAGCTCTGTATCTCTAGTAAAGGTGCAGGAATGGCTTGGTGAAAGTGACTATTCTGACTTTCTTTCTGTGGTCCAAGCAGTGCATGCAAGCGGGCCTAGCTTTGTGCTACAAGCCATGAAATCACTCGATAAATACGACGCCATGATGTGTGTGAGTGTCGATTCGTTAGTAAGCTCTCTTGACTCGTTAATAAATGAAGCAATGGTTATGAGCACCAATAATCCATGGGGCGTTATTCCAAGTGAAGGTGGTGCGGGGTTGATTCTGTGTCGAAGAAATACAGTAGAAACATTAAAACTCAACCCCCAAGCGCAATTAGGCTATATCGATACGGAATTAAATACGTCAGATAGAAGAGGGATGTTTCGGCTGGTTCAACGTTCAAGTAAAAAACTGGCATCCTTTGGTGAGGTTTTTTCGGATATGTCAAACTTACGTGCTCACACTGAAGATTATGGTTTCGCTTTGGGTGCAAAGGCGGAACGTTTTATTTATCCAGAACAACCTCAACTTATCAATGAGTTATGGGGAACGATGGGAAGCTCATCTTCGCTTGCTTTGGTCGCTTATGCTGTTAAAAACCACCACTTTAACCAACCTACATCATTGCTGATGTTTGACTTTAATGGTGATAAAGGGCTACTCCAATTATTAGTCTGTTAATTGGATCACACACTTATAAATAGTGAAATAGGCAAAGTTTTTATGATCGGTATTTAAGATGTCAAAACAAGGGAACTAATGTAGTTAAAGCGTAAGTCAAAGCGACTTATAAATTAGTAATTATAACTAAAATAATAGGCTTACTGTTCGTTTTAAATACCAGCCTTGAAACAAGGTTGTTTCAGCCAATATTATTTCGCTCTAATAATATTTGTTCGATGAAAGAGTGCAGAGTGTCTGATAAGCAGGGAGCAGCCAAAGGATATATTGATCAATTGGTTGTTAAAGCCATTGAGAAAAAGAAACAGAACGAGCAAAGATTGGCGCAAAAAAATAAGCCAAAGCTTGAGTACGTTCTTTTTTCGCAATTTGATGTACTAGACACGCTGCCTTCAAAAAATGGTAGAACTACGGTTTACCATCTCGCCAAGAAAGGCCAGCCAGAAAAACAAATCTGCTGCAAAGTCGTCAATGAAGAGGCGCCAGAAGTTGCCAGCAAAATGTTGGTTAATGAAGCCAGTCGACTAGAGATTTCCCAGCATCCAAGTGTTGCTGAGTTTATTAAAGTCGGCAACGAGTTCGAACGTCCGTATTTGATGTATGAGTGGATTCAAGGCGAATCTCTCGCAGAAAAAATGGAACGTCACTCGACTAAGGGCTTTCGTCACGATCACATTGCTTGGCTCGTGTATCAACTGGCTGGCGCGCTTGAGTTTATGCACACCAGAGGCATCTGCCATCTCGATATCAAACCATCAAATGTACTAGTCAGTGAGGGCGATTACGTCAAGCTGATTGATTTTGGTGCGGCTCGTTATATTGGTGAGACTGAGACACATGCCGAAGCCAGTCTGAGTTACGCCTCGCCGCTTTATCTAGAGACAGGCACAACCGAGCCACAAGACGATGTGTATTCTCTAGCTTTACTAACCGGACATCTATTTATCGGTGCTATTTTTGGTGATGCTTGGCATAAACAGTTAAAAGATCGTAAGCGACCTGCACTCATTCCCAACCACATTTGGAAGCTGCTGAAGCAAGTCATCAATAATCCGAGAGGGCATGGCTATACAGCCATCTCATTTGCCCAACAGCTCGCACGTATTGATACGCAGTCGATTGATTCACAATCAAACGCGCCAATTTTTAGTAGCTTACGCAATGCAGATTTATTGCTGACGCATTGCAAACCGCAAGATAAGTCTGGCTATGGACGTTTCAAAATTTTAGAGGCGAGTTTGGTGCTCAGCGTGATTGCGATTACTGGCAGCTACTTGTACCAACAAAACCAGCCAGAATGGAAAACCATTGTTAAGTCTGAGCCATCGATTTCACAGACTGAAACACCGTTGGTTAGTACGATCAAGCCAGCACAGACGGCCTCTTTCTTAGCGCAGCCACCCTGGGATATTGAATTCGCTCTTAATGATATGGAAAAGAATGTGGTGACTACTGCGCCATATCGTGAAGCTTTCCAAGTGCAACAGATGAAACTGTCGAAGTTGTACAAGAAGAACCAAAGCCAGTTGACCGCTTATCAAGACTTAGCGGATGACTTACCAAAAACCTTAGTCGATATTCGCAAAGAGTTGGTTACGTTGCGCGAGAAGCTTGTCGATGATGGAGCGCTGTTTCCTTATGCTGATAAAACCCTGACCAAAGTGATGGCAGGTTTGAACGTTGCTGCGGTTGATTCAATGAAACTGTCTGCCGTTGCGGGCAGCAAAGATGAGCAAATCGCTAATTTGATTTTATCGGGTGAAGCGAAGCAAGCAGATGATGAAATGAAAGCGGCTTGGTTACTCAATCAGTCAGAAGCTTATTTCTACAGCCAGGTACTGCCGAAACGAGTCTTAGAAAGCATTAATGAATCCATTGAGCAACATGCGAAGGACCATTACTACACCAAAGCGATTGACGAAGCGAAAGCCGCAAAAGCTTACTTTGGTAATACGCCAGAACTCAGTAAAAAAGTGAAAGATCTGATTGTCGCAAGAAGTGAATTCATCTTGTTTAGCACAGTGACAGAACAGTCCATTTTTGATCAGCAAAAACTGCATGACTCACTGGCGGATCTAGAGCGTAACGCACCCAAAAAATTCGGTGAGATTACCGAGCTACTTAACAGTATGGCATCAGATTCCATCGACAAAAGTCATCAACTGTCTAAACCAGCACGTGGTGCGATCGCTGTGGAAAGAGCCATTAAAGATTATCTTTTATCTGAAGGGCGAGGTTAGTGATGTCAGTGATTGATATTGAACGCTTGCTTACGCCAATTTCAGACGCAAATCCAGTCGGTGAAGACGCGCGTTACGAGTTTTGCTACGAAATGATGGAAGCCGAAGTGAAGAAGTTTGGCTCTTTGTTTGGGGAAACTGTGGAATGGGGTGTCGTCAAAACGCATGCTACCGAGGTTCTTGAACATCACAGCAAAGACCTTAAGGCGATTTGTTATCTCATTCGTGCACTTACAGAAGAGTCAGACTTGCAAGGTTTTGAACAGGGCTTGCAGCTGCTTAATGGGGCGTTAACGAAGTTTGGTGCGAATCTTTACCCAACCAGAAAGCGAGGTAGAGATGGCGCCGTTGAGTGGTTAAACCATCAGTTTAAGCTGGTAAGTGGTAAGTTAGCGGAAAGTACACAACCTTGGGAGCTTGTCTCTCGTTGTATCAGTACGATTGAAGACGTACAGCGCCAGTTTGATGATGTTTTCCAAGATTCAGAGGCGGATTTCTTTGAGATTCGTACCCAGCTGAATATCTTATCGCAACAAGCTGGAGCGGACTCTCACGAGGCGCGTACGACATCTTCAGCGGAACAAAGTGCGCCCGCTCAATCTGTGCAAGCGGAAAACGCAGAAGAAGCTCCTAGGCCAATAGCGGAGCAACCATCAAGCAGTCAAAGCGTATCGGTTGCAGCTAAACCGAAAGTGGCCAAAAAAGCCGCGGCACCGGAGGTTGATGTTGATACGGATTTCTCCTCACCAACTGCCTCTAAACGCACCTTGAAGAAGGTTGCGGAGGTCATGCTTTATTCCAACGCGAGCGATCCACTTGCCTATCGAATTTATCGTCATCTGACTTGGGATGACATTGATGACTTACCCGATCATCAAAACAACGAAACACCGCTCAGTTTAGCGGTCTCTTCCGATCAACAAGCGGAGTATCGTGACAAGGCCAACCAAGAAAGTGATATCGATACGATTAAGCGTTTAGAGCGCACATTAACCGATGCGCCTTTTTGGCTGACGGGCCACTTCTATGTCTATTCAATGCTCACCAATCTGGGCTTTGACGATGCCGCAACGGCGGTGAAGCAAGAGGTGAGACGTTTCGTTGAATCACTGGAAGGCATTGAACACCTTTCATTTAAGAATTCTATACCATTTGCGGACGAAGCAACTTTGGCTTGGTTATCGACTCAAGTTGCAGGTTCATCGGGCTCGCCAGCGGTCATTCAGACCGTGGTGATTACCGAGGACGATTCGTCGCTAATGGAGGATATCACCCTAGAAAACCTAGGGGAGCGTGCTGCAGAACTTGCTCGCAAACTCGAACTGGATAGCTCGGGACGTGGGCAATTTTTGCTGTATTTACAATTGATAACAGCTTACCAGTCTGTTGGATTATACCCGTTGTGCTTGCCGTATCTTGAGAAGGGTTGGGATGTACATCAGGAATTTAATCTTGAGAGCTGGGAACCACACTTATCTTTGCAACTAAAAGACCTAATTCGAAAAACACTCCATCCGTTATTCCGAACCAAGGATCTTTTACCTGCCAAGTATGAACAGTGGAAAGCAATTTATGACTGATTACAGAGTTAGATAAGGAACTAATTATGTCACGTGACGGCTCGGTGGCTCCTAAAGAGCGAATTAATATCCGTTATGTTCCAGCAACTGGTGATACGCAAGACGACGTTGAACTGCCGCTGAGCATGATGGTGGTTGGTGACTTTACTGCACGTGCAGATGAGACGCCAATCGAAGAACGTACGCCAATCAATATCGACAAAGACAACTTTAACGAAGTGCTAGAAGGCATGTCTCCAAACGTTAGAGTAAACGTTGAAAACCGCCTTTCTGATGAAGAAGGTGCGCAAATCGGTGTTGATCTAACGTTTGAAAACATGAAGGACTTCTCTCCTGAAGCGATCGCGAAAAGCGTACCAGAGCTAAATAGTCTGCTCGAGCTTCGCGAAGCCTTGGTTGCACTGAAAGGTCCTCTAGGTAACGTTCCTGCGTTCCGTAAGAAGATCGCATCGGTTCTTCAAGATGAAGAAGCGAGAAAGAAACTGTTGGATGAACTAAGCATTGGCAACGACCAAGAAGCGAAAGAAGAGTAAGGGATATCATGTCTGCAGAAGCACAAGCGCCAGAACAAGAAGCAGCCTTAGTTGAATCAGGGTCACTTCTGGATAGCATTCTTAACGAAACTCGTTTAAAGCCAAGTGATGAAGGTTTTGATGTTGCAAAACGCGGCGTAGAAGCATTCATCAGTGAGCTACTAAGCAGTTCGACCACAGAGAAAGTCGATCAATCTTTGGTTGACCTGATGATCTCTGAAATCGACCAAAAATTGTCAAAGCAAGTTGATGCCATTCTTCACAACGAAGAAGTGCAAGCCATCGAATCGACGTGGCGTGGTCTTAAATACCTAGTTGACCATACTGACTTCCGTGAGAACATTCAGATTGAACTGATCTCTGCGAAGAAAGATGAAGTACTAGACGATTTCGAAGACGCACCAGAAGTGGTGAAGTCTGGTCTATACAAACAGATCTACACTCGTGAATACGGTCAATTTGGTGGTAAACCTGTTGGCGCGGTAATCTGTGACTACGACCTGTCTGCATCATCTCCAGACATCAAATTGATGGAATACATGGCGAACGTGGGAGCAATGTCTCACGCACCGTTCATCACGTCTGCATCTTCTAAGTTCTTCGGCCTAGACAGCTACGAAGAGCTACCAAACCTAAAAGACCTTAAGTCTGTATTTGAAGGCCCACAATACACGAAATGGCGTGGCCTGCGTGAGCACGAAGACGCACGTTACCTAGGTCTGTGTACGTCTCGCTTCATGCTTCGTACGCCTTACTCGGTAGAAGATAACCCAATCAAAGCGTTTGATTACGACGAGCAAGTAACAGACAGCCACGACAACTACCTATGGGGTAACTCAGCGTACGCTATGGCGTCTAAGATCAGCGAATCTTTCGCTAAATACCGCTGGTGTCCAAACATCATTGGTCCTCAAAGTGGTGGTGCGGTTCAAGATCTACCGGTTTACAACTTTGAAGCGATGGGCCAAATCGAAACTAAGATCCCAACTGAGATTCTTGTTTCTGACCGTCGTGAATACGAACTGGCAGAAGAGGGCTTTATTGCGCTAACGATGCGTAAAGGTTCTGACAACGCGGCATTCTTCTCGGCGAACTCTATTCAAAAACCAAAAGTGTTTGCGAATACGCCAGAAGGTAAGCAAGCAGAGATGAACTACAAGTTGGGCACACAGTTGCCTTACATGTTCATCATCAACCGTCTAGCACACTACATCAAAGTGCTACAGCGTGAGCAAATCGGTTCTTGGAAAGAGCGTTCTGACCTAGAAATCGAATTGAACAAGTGGATTCGTCAGTACGTATCTGATCAGGAAAACCCGCCAGCAGAAGTACGTGGTCGTCGTCCACTACGTGCTGCGAAGGTTGAGGTATCAGACGTAGAAGGCGATCCAGGTTGGTACAAAGTATCAATGTCTGTACGTCCTCACTTTAAGTACATGGGCGCAAGCTTTGACTTGTCACTAGTTGGCAAGCTAGACCAATAACCCATTGCTGATAATATCAAGCAGCCAGTGAAGACTGGCTGCTTTTTTCGTAGGACCGGATATGGAAAAAGGTTATCGTCTTTTAGAGCGCATCGAGCTTGGTGAGCCCAAAAACTGCTACGAGAAAGTCGTTTCTCATCGTCATTTAATCGAATCTATTCACTCGCATTTGGCGGATTTGCTCAACACGCATTCGGGCAATGCGATGATAGATAGTGAATACGGCTTACCTGACTTTAACGACGTACTCTCCAACAATACGAACCTCGTTCGCCACATTCAAAACAACATCACTTCAACCATAGAACGCTTTGAACCGCGATTGCTGAATGTCGAGGTTCATTACCGAGAAGACCACCACAATCCTTTACAGCTTGGGTTTGGTATTCGAGGTGAGGTTTCCCATAACGGCGGTAAAGTCCCAATGTCTATTGACGTCTACATGGGAACTGACGGCCAATTTAACGTTTAGTAGGTGCCACTTGAGTAACAGTAAATACTTCCAAGATGAACTCACGTATTTGCGCGAATCGGGTAGTGAGTTTGCCAAATATCACCCCAAGTTAACGCACTTCCTCTCAGAAGGCACTTTCGATCCAGACGTTGAGCGGCTACTGGAAGGTTTTGCTTTTTTAACGGGGCGAATTCGCGAAAAGATTGATGATGAGTTGCCAGAGCTGACGCAATCTCTTATGACGTTGCTGTGGCCGCACTATATGCGTTCTATTCCTTCTCTGTGCATCAGTGAACTCAAACCTCACACTGGTAGTGTCACTGAGAAAACCGTGGTAAAACGTGGCGCAGAAATGGCGAGCGAGCAGGTAGAGGGAACGCAGTGTTTATTCCGTACATGTTATGACGTCAACCTTTACCCGATTACGCTGACCAATATTGAACAAACCAACAGCCGCACAAGCTCTTCGATTGATGTAACGTTATCAACAGAGCATGGTTTGGAACTTTCGCGCATTGGTTTAGATACGTTACGTCTTCACCTTCATGGTGAAATTCATATTACGCGCACCGTTTTTCTTTGGTTATTCCGCTATTTAGATTACGTTGAGCTGGATGTTGGTGGTGGCTACAAACATCGCCTTGGCCCTGAATATGTCGTGCCAGTTGGGCATGAAGAAGATGAAGCGCTGTTGCCTTACAGCAAAAACTCGTTTGCCGGTTATCGCTTACTGCAAGAATTCTTCTCTCTTCCAGACAAGTTCATGTTTTTTGACATCAAAGGTCTAGAATGGCTAAAAGGAATTCCACAGCGCAGTACAGTCAAGGTGAAGTTCCATTTTAAGCGTGCTTTACCTTCTGAAGTGGTTTTGAAAGATAAGCACTTAAGATTGCATTGTACGCCAGCCGTTAACTTGTTCGAGAAAGATGGTGATCCGATTCGTTTAGAACATCGACGAAATGAATACAAAGTTCGTCCTCAAAGCAACAGCCAAGAACACTACGAGGTGTATGCTATTGAACAGGTAGAAAGTTGGAGCAAGGATGAACGTCGTCGTAAACCATTAATTGAATTCGAATCGTTTGAGCACCAAATCAACCAGCGAGACAAGCGTGAGTTCTACAAATCCAAAGTCGGCGAACGAGTGAGCGGTCGTGGCCTCGAGCGTTATATCTCATTCCATACGCACAATGGCGACATTGCCGATTTGGGAACCGAAACGGTCCTGATGAAGCTGCAATGCAGCAATGCAGACTTAGCTGAGCGCCTGTCTGTTGGGGACATTACCTATGCCACCCATAAATCGCCGACGTATGCGACGTTTAAAAATATTACTAAACCAACACAGTCAGTCAGTCCGCAAGTGAACGGTGAGCTTCAATGGCAACTTATCGCTAATATGTCACTGAACTATTTGTCGTTGGCAAATATCGATGTACTTAAAGTGCTTTTGTCTACGTATGATTTCCACTCTCGTGTTGACCGACAAGCACACCGAGCGTCGATTCACCGACTCGACGGCATTATCTCCTCTGAAATGAAACCGATTGATCGTGTGTTCCGCGGCGTATCAGTAAGAGGCAATCAGTTTAAGCTCGTAACGAATTCGAAGTTCTTTGTGAACGAAGGGGATATGTTCTTAATGGCGAACGTATTGAACGAATTCATTCGACTGTATTCCAGTGTGAACTCATTTACAGAGCTGGAAGTTTTTGATGAAGCCAGCGGTGAAGTCTATAACTGGACGAGCCTAATTGGACAGCAGACGATTCTATGATTAATACACTCTCTGATAAGTCGAATGAGTTTAGCTTCTACCAAGCGGTTTTGTTGTTGGAGAAGCATTACCAACTGCAACCAGAAACTGATTTTGTCGCCGTGGGTGAAAACAAGTATTTTCATCAAGAGCGTATTGAGTTTAGTGTTTCACCAAATTTGTCATTTCCCAAGAGCGATATGGACTTTATCGCTCACATGGAAAGAAATGGACAGCAATACTCGCGCGTAGAGACGAATTTTCTCGGCTTACATGGTTCAAGTTCGCCACTGCCTGCGTCTTATACTGAAAAACTTGCAGGTCGCGACCCAGAAGACAACCCAGTTAAAGACTTTTTCGACTTCTTCCACAACCGCTACACGAGCTTGCTTTACCGCGTCTGGAAGAAATACCGGTATCACGTCCAGTACCAGAGCGGTGCAAGTGACGCGTTCTCAGGGCGTATTCTACATTTAGCTGGTTTGTCTGGTGTCATGCAAGATTGCGATGTTGCGGAGCTGGATAGGGCGAAAATTCTCTCTTACGTAAACCAACTCTCAACACGTACGCGCTCGCCTAAGCTTATCTCCGGTATTGTTGCCCACTACTTTTCTTTACCTAGTGTCCGTATCGAGGAGTGGGTTCATCGCCGAGTAGAGATTGCAGAATGCCAACGTAATAAACTAAACCGAGCAAACTGTGTGCTAGGTCATAGTTTACACTTAGGGCAAAGCATTTCGGATTTGAACGGTAAGTTTAACCTTTGTATCGATAACATTGATTTTGAGACGTTTAGAAAGTTCTCTTATGATGGCGAGTTGCACAATACACTGGTGGGACTGATGCGGTTTATTTTGCGAGATCCAATGTCTTGGGACCTTAAGCTAACGGTTAACTTAGACTCAATACCAGAAAACAATCTCGGTCAAGGTGAAGGGAACAGCCTGGGACAAACCTTTTGGCTTGGTAACCCTAGTGATAAAGACGCCAAGATTCGCGTGATTGGAAGCATATAAGAAAGCCGCTCAATTGAGCGGCTTTTTCGTTTGAGAGCTATTTTACTTATTAAGCAAATAACTCAGCCTAGCGACTGATTGGCTGGTGCAGAACCACCGTTGTATCAAGTTTTTGAATCCCACTGAATGATTCAATCTCGTTACACAAGTGGTGGATTGATTGAAGGTCTGGCGCTTCGATAAGAGCAATAATGTCGAAGCTACCACCAACAACACTGGTTAAACGAACTTCAGGAATCTCTTTTAAGGCACTTGTTACTTCATTTTTTTTGCCTTTTTCGCAAGAGATGAGCAGGTAACTTGCCGCCTTTCGACCTTCGTTCTCTACTCGGATCTGAGCGGTATAGCCCTTGATGATCCCCGTCTTTTCTAACCTGTTAATTCTTTCTGCAACAGCAGTACGTGACAAACCGATGTTTCTAGATAGGTTCGCAATTGATTCGCGTCCGTTTGATAACAGACTGGAAAGGATTTTGCGATCCAACTTATCTAAGCCTTGTAAAGTCATGTTAGAAATCATGTGTTCTGCCTATTCTGGTTTTTATATTGTTATTAAATCGACTCTGGAAGTGTAAAGTTATACAGCTCAGCCAGAGTGAATGGGTTTTTCTGTGTCAATGGGGTGATACGTAGGCTCAAATCCCTTCCTGACACTTTTATGTCACTGACGAAGCTACCGTTATGAGTGTTTGTCAGGGTCGAATCACCTAGCAATCTGTATATCGCCCACTGACCACTCTTATTTAGAACGTGCTGCTTACCCTCGTCGGTTACATCTTGTATCGTGATACTAATATTGAAGTCACCATTCTGCGGTGGCCACTCCATCTCACGAATTCGGCTCGGACCGTGATAGTAGTTAATGTCAGTGTCAGCGATTTTCAAGCTGGCTCTGATCGCACTAGAATCAAGGTCTAATACTTTGGCGCTAAACGGAATATAAACTCGGTTTGTGCTCTTATTAATCAATGTATCTCGGATCACATTGTAATTACGCAATTGCACCAGCAGGGCAGGTGACAGTGGCATGGTTTCGCCATCTACCTGCTTTGGTGTCCATAAGTTTGTGTCGTAAAACGGCGCAAAGTTTTTCTGAATAAAGGTGTCTAACAAACCACCTGATGCAAACAGCAATTCGAAATCTTCGATTGAAATTTCTTCTGTTGCGGTAAGATCAAATGGATATTTACCAAGCCCTAGCTCCTTAAACTTGGTGTAAATCTCGCTATACCATTGGGTTTGAATGCCTTTTGAAGATTCTGCAATCATCACTGACCAACTTTGTTGGACAACATCCAACAACCAACTGCGTACAGGCTCTGGTGATTTTTGAGCAATCTGCTTAAGTTTGATAAGCGGATCGGCTTCTGTGCTGTTCATGCGGTGTTGAGCCGCTGCTAGTGCGGCCATTTGTGGGTCTGGCGCGTCAGCAATGTCTTTCATGTAAGTACGAACGCGGCTCAATGCGGCAATGGTCTCATCCCATGGAGTAGGGGAGTTCGGTGTTTCACTGACTTGCAATTGGTTGAGCAGGTGGAACGCTTGTTCTACACGCTTCATAAGCAAGTAATCTGGTTTCACTGCTTCTTCAACCGCTTCCGAAGCAGAATCAGCAACTTCTAACAACTTAGGGTTAACTTGTGAAATCAGTGCGTTTTTCTCTCCAACTGGTGAGAACTGTGTATTGGCATACACTTGTTTCAACACGGTTGTCATCGGTGATGAAGGGCCTGAAATAAGGTCAATCGCGTTTGTTAGATCCCCAACGTTGTTGTAATGCTGAACCTTGAGCTCACTCAGTGCATTTCGCCAGTAGTTGATGTAATCGTCTGTGTATTTCTTACGTACTTGCGTCTTGAAATCATCTTGCTCTGTCTTCGTTGGGATAACATGGTTTGAAAGGCCAAGTACCCAGTTGTCAGTGATGACTTGCTGCGACATTAGATCAACACGCGGACGGTAGAAGGTGCTAAAACCAGTAGACGTGTAGATTTTGTCGATGATAAGACGGTTGTCGGCTAATGGCTCGTTGAACACATTGTTAAACTCAAAGCCTACCGCTCGTTGAAGATCAAGCGTACCGAGGTCGATAGCATCCGCTTGATTCAAAATGCCAGCGTAAACCAAGTCTACGTTTGAGTTTGCAAGTAAAGAGCGTCGAGTTGCGCGAACGATGTCCATGCTGATGTCGACAGGAGCAAACTGAGTACGGAAGTAGGCATCTAGATAGCGCATCGCCTGGTTTACTACATCAGGTTGACTGCTTAGCTCATTCATCATGGCCAATGTTTGATGGCGCAAGAATTGAATGTCGCGTTTAGACGGGTCATTTAGCATCAAGTAGCCTTTTAGCAAAGGCAGTGAGCGGCTAAAGTCATCTTGGTTATGAGTTAGTTGTAGGCGGTAACCTTTTTCTACAACGGGCATCAGTTGTTGAGCCACTTCTTTTAGTAGTGCCTCGTAAGCAATCTTGGTGCTTTTATCTAAACGGCTGATGTTCAGTGGTAGAACTTCGTTATCTAGCTCTTTTGAGCCTTCTAACCAAGCACTGTAAGACGGCTGAATCGCACGAGTCGCATTGACTAACAGTTGATTAAAACTTGCTTCTTGCTCTGCTTGCGCGGTGTCATCGATACCAAGCAACTGGTTAATCACTCGTAAGTTACTGTCGAGTGTTTTAACGAAGAAATAGCCACCGCCAGCAAGAATGACAACAGACACAAACATCGCAAGATGACTTTGTCGTTGAATCAAACGTAGGTAGGTTTTGTTCTCACCCGCAAAATCGCTCTCAGGAAGGATCTGAGAATCAATCAGGAACCTTGAGAAGTAGGGAGTTTCTGTTAGCTGAGTATGCTCAGAGGCAATGATCGGTAAGTTGAAGTAGTTGCTGCAACTCTTCGCCAGCAGATTGTATTTACGACCGCCTTGTAAGCTTGAGCAGAAAAAGATTTCACGGATGTCTAACGAGTAAACACCACTGTTCGATTCACAGAGGCGCTCTAAGATGTAGCTAACCTCAGACTGAGCCAGTTCAAACTGTTTAGGAAAAGAAAGGATTGCCTGTTTTTCGTCGATCTCAGTTGAGTTTGCCGAAGAATCCAGAGCGTTACTTTCCAGCACTTTAACAAGGTTACGGTAACCGTCTTTGTAGTACTCAGTGATCACACCTTTTGCTTCTTTCAACGGTATAGAAAGGAACTCAACACGCGTTTTTAGTGAACTGAAATGAACGTACTCTTTAAAGCCATCCAGTTTATCCAGTTTAGACATCATCAAATACACAGGCAGTGCAGAGGATGTTTTCTCACTGATTGATGTCATACGTTGGAGTAATGCTGTCATGGTGTAATCTTTTTGCTCTGGCTCTGAAACAATCAGGAACTCAAAGTCGATAAAGAACAGACAACCAGCAAAAGGTTTTCTAGGACGATGACGAATCACTTCGTTAGTGAACGTATTCCACAGTGAAGCGTCGCTACTCGACACTTCTTGGAAAACTAAACGTTGATCAGGTTTGATGTACACCGCACCGTCAGACTCATACCATTCGAAGAAGTCATTTTTGGCCGTGCGTGTTCTGTCCATTGGTTTAATTGCACTGGAATTAAACAAAAATTGACGTCGTCCAGACCCTTTATTACCAATCATTAGATAGATTGGTTTTTTACTCGCGTTAGAAAGGAGAGGGCGAATCACCATGGAAAGCGCTTCTTCCTCTGTTTCTAGGCGCTGAGCCTTAGCGTTATTCTTTTTCTTAAACCACAAAGTGAATTGAAAAATAAGGTAGAAAGTGGCAATAACACCAAGACCAACCCAGAGATAAAGTTTGTCTGCGTCTTCAAGCCAGAATAAATACACCCCAGCCAGTATTGCGGCAAATAACAGTGCCACAAAGGTCGAAACCACGATCGGGTTTCTGAGTATTTTTTGTTTGAACATAAGCCTATAACTTCTTTTACTTGTATTGTTATTTGTTGTCGGTTTCCGCAGTTTGTAACTGGTTTATCTTATATAGGTAGGTGTTCAGTAAAAGGAGTGAGCGATCAATTTCCTTTTGCTGGGTGTTCTTTTCTGCGTATTCAATTCGACCAAGAAGCGGAAAAAGTGAATTACTGTACTCATACGCTTTCTTTGAATCTTTATCTGAGTTCTGCTTTGCGACATTGGCAAATACGGTCCTAGCATAGGCAAACCGTTTGTATATGACATCGAATTCAGCCTCGAAACGAGAACGTTGCTCTAAAAAATTCTCTCGAAGTTGCTGTGCAGATGACGAATCTGGATAAAGTATCGTTAACTCACTGGTGAGCTTATCTATCGTATTTACCTTACTAACTTTGACTGGATCAATCGTCCAATCTGTCATTAGAACGTCGAGACGATCGACCGTCGTTGACCTTAAAGAAGTAAGATATTCCTTGTTTTTAACGCTTAGTGAATCAACCAAGGTGGTGAGTTCGCTCAAAGAGGCATGTTCAATCTGGCCTTTAAGTGTTTGGTACTGGTGCTGCTTGTAAATGAAGTGCGACGCAAAAGCCGTCACCATTAAACCGATTATCGAGTAAACCATCACCTTGCTTGACTTAGAGGTCTCAACGTCTTTCTCTTCGCCCTTTTGGGATTGAGTTTTGGTTACTGATGGTTTTGCTGGTGGTGCGATTTCAACCTTTATGCCTGTACTGTCGGGTTTCGCCTGTTTTGCTTCTATCGTTTTGGTTTCTTTTGCTTTTTGTTCTTTAAGCTCTTCAATCCATTGATTCAAAATACGACGAATACGACCAAACGAAGGCGCTTTAATGCCATAGTGAAGGCGAAGCTCTTCTTCAATCCTTAAACAAAGCTGATGAGCAGCCTCAATTAGAGGTAACTCTTCTTGCCTTACTTTATGTTTGTTGATGCGTCTTTCGGTGTTTTCAACCATCCATTCGATAGCGCCCATGCGAGCGTTAGCTTTCGAATGCTCTGGATAAGCGGTATACCAATACACCACACACAAATCGAGTAGAGAGTTTAACCCTTCAACAAGCCCTTTTAGACCCTCATTATGCGTTGCTGCGACAGTAAAGTAGCAACTACAGCGAAAGTCTTTTCCTTGTGTACTTAAAATCTTCTTTGAGAGCGTTTGAACCGTCTTCCATGAAACACGTCCAGTGACCTTATTTAGGTTATTTATTTGACGCTTTATTTCGTCAAAATCATCTAAGCCATTAGGGTTTGAGCCGCTGGGATTACTTTCATCGATCGGCCTTCTGGTGAAGTCGCTGAAAAACATAATGTCTAATTCCAACTGAGTATATATAAAGACAGTAACCAGTGATTAAAATATAAATACTGCACTATCATCTTTTTTTTGTGGGATTTTATAGGCAAAAGAAAGAAATTGAATAATAAATAATATGTAAATCAATGTAATTTAACTTAGTGTGACATTCGTTCGTATTTTTGCTGTCAGGTGTTGATTTATTTGGCATTTGTAAAGGTGATGTGCATTCCATTTATAGTAAGAATATTCGATGCGAATTGGCTTTTATCATTTGTATTGATTATGAGAATGGTCTTAAATTTGAAGCTGTGTTGTATTATTAAAATTAAGATTAACTTGTTTAGTGGTCACTTTAATAGCGTTTGCTTATTAAATGTAGCCTGATGTGTTTGCTCGTTTTATAGATGGTTCCCAAATATAAGTAGCAACTAAATTAGTAAAGTTCATTATCTAACCAAATATATTCAAATTTTCCTTGCCGCCTTTATGAATATATCCATAGTTATATTGCTTTAATTTATAGGCGTTTTACCTTATTTGATGGCGCTATTTTTTACCTTATTGAAAAAGAAAAGAGAGTTGATATCTTTCGCCTCTAAGTATTATTACAAGGCTTACCTAGAGGGACGAAATGCTAAAACCAAGTCAAGTGGGGCTGATTTCAGCCATGTGTCTGTTTTCTACTTTTGCAATAGCGAAAGGGGAACGATATGGCGGTTCAGTAAACATGCTTATGGTGGAAAGTCACGACTACGACGAAGGTTCTAGCGGCGATCAAGAGGCTTTACGTTATGGCTTGGTGCATACGCGCCCAATCGATGAAAACAACAACCGTTGGCGTTGGTGGTTGGGCTTTAATTATCTCGCAGAAGACATTGATGCTCCGGCAAATGGCGTCTACGAAGAGGTCACAAACTATGAGTTTCGCGTTGTGCCTCAATATGCACTGAGCTCTTGGAGTATTTTTACCCCTTATATTGGTGCCGGCCTGTCTTTAGGGTATTCCCAGTATTCAAATCGTTGGAAAGTCGATCAGGATGGTTTCCGTTATGAAGCCATCGAAGACATTGACCAATTTGAACTTGGCGCTGTCGTTACGTTAGGTACCGCAATCAAACTTGGTAGCAACCCTGACGCCCACATTCAAATCATTCCGCAAGCTTCCTACATTCTTCCTGTTGTAAATGATGGATTGGGTGGCGTTGAACTCTCTGTTTCACTGCTATTTTAAGGTTTAGCAATGCGCTTACATCAGCTAGTCCTATTCATTTCGAAATGCCCAGAGGAATACACGGGTGCGAAGCATATTGAAATGCCGGAAGGTGGCGGCTCAGTAGGGCGAGCATCCAGTTGTACTTTGCCTTTGGCGGATCACAATCGCTTTATTTCAGGAACGCACTGTCTGATCAGTGTTTACGGTGATACGTATTATATCAGCGATGTCAGTACAAATGGCACCATGGTCAATGGCAACAAGATACTGAAAAACCAGCCAGTTTCGATTGTCGACGGTGACATTGTTTCTCTGGGTCAATACGAAATTGGCGTGTCACTAGAGCACGTTACTGCTTCACAAGACATTGCTGTCGATATTGCTCCTGAGCGTGTTTCTAACGACCCGCTTGTCAACTTAGGAGAGGCGGTAGTCGAAGAGGAAGAAAAAGTAGGCGCATTAGAAGACTTGTTCATGGAAACAAAACAAGATGATGTTGATAGCCACGACCCTATTGCACACCTCAAGTTTTCCATGCAACGCGATGATGACCACTTAATCAGAAACGAAGAAAAAAATCAGGAACCACAACCTAGTTCTATCGAAAACACGCGTCAAATCGTAGACGACAGTTTCAGTATTCATTCCGAATTGGATTTGCCTAACCTGATTCCTGAAGATTGGTTGGGTGCAGACACCAAAAGTAACGAATCAACGCCTGTTCAAACCAAGAGTGATTCACAGCCCCAAGCAAACACGCAGCGAGTTCCAGACGATTTTTACCGTAAAGAGACTTCGTCTAATACTGAAGAGTCATTGATGAGTGACCGTTCGTCAAGTCATCAGGTGAACGGTGATGCTTCCTATCAACAGAGTGCGCCTAAAAGCGAACCGGTTGGACAAAAATGGGAAGAGGTCACGCAAGCGTTTATCCCTTCTTCACAAATAACGGATAAAACTCAGCAGCCAGCGTCAGAAACAAAAGTCGGCTTTGTATCGAATTCGTCTTTCGATGGTGCTGGAAGTGAAACCTATAATGATATTAGCCAAGCATTCTACGAAGGGTTAGGTATCACCAACCCCGACTTGATAAGTAATGAAGCCTTGTTGTTTAAGCAAATGGGTACGTGCTTACGCTTGTGTATCGATAACTTGCAAAAAGACCTTCACGAAGTGGAATCTTTGAAAGAAGAGGAAGGGCTGAGCCAAGCAGAGTCGAATCTTGCCGAGCTCATGTTGACGTTAAATAGCCAGAATTTACTCGCGCCAAACGAACTAGTCGAACAGATGCTTGATGAACTTAATGATCATCAAATTATTTTTAATAAAGCGCTCAATGAGTTGTTGATTGAACAATCAGAAACGAATGACCCTGTCACGTTTGCAAATGATGTAGCAAGCAAATCGATGTTTGCAACTAAATCTAAGCTCTGGGGCGAGTATTTGGAGTTTTACGCGAAGAACCGTCGTCAGTTCAACGAAACATCGTTGAAAGGTCTTATTAAAAAGAACTACAACAAAGCGATTAAGGGAAGCCATGCGTAGTATCGCTGTATTACTCGGATTTGCATTGCTATCCGGATGTTCCATGTGGGATCAGTTAAAAGAATCAACAGGCATCACGCCAGAAACTTCTTCTATTGAGTTAGTGATAGAGGCGTCGTCGGTTTTAAACGTACGTGAGGGAGGCCAATCATCGCCAGTTATCCTTCGCGTTCATGAGCTAAGTTCGCCAGTACTTTTCCGTAGCCTAGACTTTTTTGCATTGTTTGAGAACGATAAAGCGTCATTAGGTGACGAATACATCAAGCGTTACGAATATCAAATCCAGCCAGGCGACAAAATCCATGAGATGTTAACGCTTGATCCAGCTACACGCGCTGTCGGCTTCTCGGTCGCTTTCCGTGATATTGATGGCTCGTCATGGCGAAAAGTGGAAGTCATTGAAGAGAAGAGCGAGTACTACCTGAAGCTCAAGTTAGAAGGCAGTGAGTTGATTTCTGATAATACTCGCGGCATTGAACAAGTTTACTTTTAAGGAATAAAAGCATGTCTTTATACAATCCAGTTGTTTGGCAAGATGGAATGTTCATGAAGCCGCAGCACTTTCAGCAACTCGATCGTTCACAAAGTAAACTTTCTAGTATGTTGAGTTCAAACGCCTCGCCCCTGCATTGGGGCATTAAGCGTTTAGAGATTAACTCGCAGTTACTCGCGCTGGGTAAGATTGGCATCACTCGGGCAGAAGGTATTTTGCAAGACAGAACGCCTTTTGATTTACCACTGCTGGCAGAATTGCCAGAAGTGAAAGACGTTGCCCCTTCGATTGCCGACAAAGTGGTTTATCTCTGTTGCCCGTTACCGTCAGAACGTTCTGAACTGTTCGGAACGAAGAAAGACGGCGCGCGTTACACGATGGAATCTCAAGAAGCGGTTGACGCTTGTTATGATTCAGAAGACATGGCAAACATCGTAGTTGGTAAGCTTAACTTCTGCTTGATGTATGACCATGAAGACAAGAGCGCATACACATCGATTCCGATCCTAAAAATTTCAGAAGTAAAGCCAGATGGCAGTGTTATCTTAGATGAGAGCTTTATTCCGACTTGTATTGATATTCATGCTTCAACCGTACTGAACAAGTTCGCGACTGAATTTGCTTCTATGTTGAAACACCGCGCAGAGTCTATCGTTCAGCGCTTAGGTGTTGTCGACCAGCAAGGCGTATCTTCAGTTTCTGATTTTATGCTGCTCCAAGCGCTTAACCGATACGAGCCGTTATTTTGGCACTTTGCGAGTGCAGAAGGGGTCCACCCAGAATCGCTGTATCGAATTCTCCTTCAAGCGGAAGGTGAGCTTTCAACGCTTTGTTCAGCAACGCGTCGACCAATTGAGTTTACTAAATACAATCATGGTGACTTAACCAGTTGTCTATCACGTGCACTTGATAGTGCGAAGATGACGTTAAGTGTGATGTCTGAGCAACGAGCAATGCCACTGACACTAAAAGATCAGAATTACGGCATTCGAACAGCAGCAATCCCAGACAGCAAGATCATCGATACTACGACCTTTATTCTTGCCGTTAAAGCCGATGTTACGCTGGATATCTTACATACCCAGTTTGTTAGCCAAACGAAGATCGGTTCTATCGATAATATTCGAGATCTGATTAACCTGCAGTTACCAGGTATCGAGATCAAACCAATGCCAGTTGTACCTCGTGCGCTGCCTTACCATGCGGGTTACACCTATTTCGAACTCGATAAGACGGGCGAAGAGTGGTCAGCACTGAAAAATACAGCGGCGATTGCGATTCATGTCGCGGGTGATTTCGCTAACTTGTCATTGCAACTTTGGGCAGTACGTCTATGAGTTATGCAGAAACCGATGTAACCGTCGTTCTATTTCAACCAGAGCCTGGCAAACCGATGGAGGTGATGCCAGCGCCTGATTTGTCGCGCAATATCGCCGTTCAAGACCTCAACATCGAGAGTATGGGTATCAACCCGTTAGTCGACCAATTCTCTTGGTTGATCGCGAGTCTGTCTTGTATGTCGTCGATTCCATGGCTAGATGACCCAATGCCGTTTCGTGAACAGGTGGCTCGTGAGATCAGAAAGGGCGAACGTAAGCTCAACGAAATGGAATTGGATCGCGCATCCATTTTGGTTATCCGCTACTGCTTGTGCGCAGCAATAGATGAGTCTGTCTGTCGTCAGGAGTGGGGAGCAAACAGTCATTGGAGCCAGAACAGTTTGTTGTCAGAGTTTCATAATGAGACCTCTGGTGGTGACAAGTTCTTCGTGATTTTGGAGCGCTTAAAAGCAGACCCTCGCAAGTACCGACACGTCATCGAGTTCCTCTATTTACTGCTTCAACTTGGCTTCCAAGGTAAGTACGGACGCGAAGAGCGAGGCAACGAAAAACTCGCGGAAATCGGCAGCACTATCTATCGACTCGTGCGTGATGAACGTTTAGCCGAGCAAGAGAAAGTATCTTTAGTCAACCTTAAAGCCAAATACCTTAAGAAGCCGTTAAAAAGGGTGATTTCACCCAAGCTGATTTTAGGGGTGAGCGCGATTACCTTTGCGGTCATGTATGTCGCGACCTACATGGTGATCGACCTTAAGTTTCAAAAGTTGTTGGAAATGTATCAATAACCAGAAGATCTCAAATTGAGATCTTCTGCCAGTTTTAAACTTTATCGTGAATATCACTGGCGATTTAGTGGAATTCACTAGTCATTTAGAGAGATTGCAATGTGCGATCTCTTTTATTATTCAATCAACAAAATTCAAATGGATTGGTTATGGGCGTAACAGTTGGTGCAAATGGACTTTCAATAGTTCATAAAGGCTCAGGTGGTGAAGCGAATGCAACGCTCCCAGATGTTTGTTTAACGAAGGTCGGTAAGCCGATCGTTCCTATCCCTTATGGCAACAATGCTAAATCGGCAGACCTTGCAGGTGGTACAACGACTATCTCTATGGATGGTGGTAACAGTGTCGCGATCAAAGGCAGTACATTTTCAAAAAGTACCGGTGATGCGGGCGGTGATAAAAAAGGCGTTGCATCCGGCACGATAGAAGCCGAAGCAAAATTCATTTCTGCCTCACCAACGGTTAAGTTTGAAGGCAAGGGCGTATGTCGTCTGTCTGATCAAATGACCATGAATAAAGCCAACACCATGTGTTTGGGCGGCGCACAAAACCCATCGGTTTCTGTTACGGAAGAGCAGGAAGGGACGTATACGGTTGATTTGTACCTCTCTTACTCAGACGGTGAACCAGTTCAAGGTGCAACTTACACTCTCACAGATCAATCTGGCGCCGTATTTGAAGGAACATTAGACAACAACGGTAAAGCATCGGTCGGTGGCGTTGCTCCGGGTGAGTTTGATGTAGAATTTGGGGAAGATACCAGAGACTTTATACCTAACGAACCCACTAAACAGAACCCCAAGTATAACCCAACTACAGACACTCAAGAGCTGCTAGATAATGCTAAGCAAGGGGAGGTTGGCTTTTGGGAGAATGCATGGAGAAAAACGTCAGGTGTAGCAAGCTGGATTTGGGGGGTGATTCTCGGAGACTTTAATGAAGATGCTACTGTCGAGCAAATTATCGCGAATACTGCGATCACGATGATTCCCGTTGTCGACCAAGTAGGCGATTTAAGAGATCTCGCTGCTAATGTACTCCGCCTTTTAGACGAAGAAGCTCGTGAAGACACCGAGAATTGGCTAATGTTATCACTAACCCTTATTGGGTGTATCCCTGTTTTTGGAAGTGCAGTGAAGGGCACATGCAAAGTCGCAATAAAACTTGGTAAGCAAACGCCTAAGGATGATCTTCTGGCTGTATTGAGAGCTGTTGGAAAGGGAGACCCTGAAAAGTTTCTGCGTAACCTACAATGGAGTGACTATGCCAAACAATCGGCCCAGATACTATCTGATGTTATAAAGCCTTGCTGTGAAGTCGGTTTAGAGTTAGCTTCTGCTGCAAATAAGATTGGAGCGGACGAACTTGCAAAATACTTTGCTGACTTAGTTGATGAACTGAAGATAGTCGACAAAATTGGAAGTGATAAAATTGCTGAAGCAATGAAGAGTTTTGAACATCTGCTTTCTTCAATATTAGGAAAAGCGGAAGACGTCTTTCCTGCTAGAGTTCACCACAGTGGAAATAAAGGCAGTGCCCAAAGTGGGAATAAAACGGCAAAGTCTAACCAAAAAAAGGCAGGCGCTACAAACTGTAGAATCTGTAAGAAGATAAAACGAGTGCCAGGGAAAAAATATCCAAATAAGAATGGTACATGCGTAGGGCATAAGGTGATTTAAATGGCAGTGATTAAAAAAAATGCACCTAGAAGAGGGATAAATGCCTGGAGAGAGTATTTCCAGTGGGTCGAAGAGAAAAAGCAGGGGCAGTTCCGAGGCGACCTTAAAAGGTTAGAACAGCTAGAGGGGCCTATTTGTGCTACAAGCGCTTTTTCTAATGTTAGTTCAGCTACAAAAGCTAAAGAACTGTGGGAAAAACGTCACCCTTGGGCAACGTTAGGCTTGGCAAGCTCTTACACCAAGAACAGACTACTGACCCCTCATCACTTAATTTCATGTAGTGTAATGTCTGCTTTATCTAGCCATTATGAGGATGTAATTGAAGCCGACATAGGATACAACGTAAATAGTCCGCAAAACTTAGTTATCCTTCCTAATAGCACAGCGGTGGCGTGTCATCTTGGGGTTCCTTTGCATGAGGGAGGGCATAATGACTATGACATAAGTAAAAAAGATGAGTTTAAACTGCAGCGCGCAGCAGATAGTCAGATTGATGGTGAAAGGGTTTGGAAGCCCAATGTGCAAATGCAGGCCTATCATGCGAAAGTATTTAAACTTGTCACTCCCATAATCCATAAGCATTTTAGGTGTACTAAAGATATAGACCACAATGAATTCATCTCAGACCTAAATAAAGTATCAAAAAAAATACTTCGTAAGTTAGGGAAATTCCAGTGGTTACTTCACAAGGATGGGATAGACTATAAGCCTCTAAATAGTAACGGGTGTATGAACACAATGCTGATAAGTAGTTATGTTACTGGAGGAGAAAGAAAAAGTCTCAGGGAGATCTCAAAACGAATAGATGAAGAACATGGGCAAAACGCACCTTGCGAAAGTCATCGTGAGCACCCTGAGCTTGACGAAAAATTTTATATAACAAAGTTAGATAAAAGTCTTCGCAGAAGTATGGGGTTAAAGGTGGCCTCTGAAGTTAAGTGGACAAATTGATGGAAACTCCCCAATTGTATTTCATGAATGAGAATTACCAGGTATTGACAGATCTGTTGATTGCTAAGCATGATTTTAATAATGCTTTTATTGATTACACGGAATTGTCAGTAATAAATCCTCTTCAATATGAAACTATGAGTGTCGGTTCTAAGTTCAGGAAGTCCTTCTACGATAGTGATGCTCTGTATATTGATGAAGGTATTTTTAATAAGATTTCTTTATTGAATATAAAAAACGTTTATTCAGTTCCTGTGAGTATTAAATTTACTGACGGGGTATCTTTTAATTATATTAGATTAGATTCAAAGTTAGAAATAGACGTGATAGATAAGGAAAACTCAATTTATGATGAAGATGGTGACCTTATAAAACTTTCATTTGATTTGGGAAAAATTCAGAAAATAAAATCTCAAGACTTAGACTTTTTTAAGGTTTCAGGGTTAGAAGCATATCAATATGTGGTAAGCGAAAGAGTAAAAAATGAATTAGTAAAACATACGAATGATATTGAATTTAAAGATGATAAGGAATTTGAGGTTTTATGGTGATAGATGGATATTTTAAATTAAATAAAAATACATATAATGACTGTCTTATCGAAGAAAGTTTAGGTCATAAATTAATATCTGTTGAACCTGATTTAGTAGTCGATTGCTTTAGCCAATTTCCTCGATTGATTATAAGGGAAGATTTGGTTGATATATTTTATAGTGCTACCGAACAATTTGTTGAAGCTGCTTACATAAACTCTCAGGGCAATAAATTGTTTTCATCTTTTCTCTCTACGAGTAGAGATAATTCTACGTTGATAACCATCGACAAAAAAACTAACTTACCTGTTTTTTTCTACTTTGAAAACTCCTTATATATTAAGGATGAATTAATTTCAAGTATAAATAAAGACAATAGAATATTAGATATAGAATATAGGCATTAATATGAAATTTTTAAACTTAGAAGAAATTCGTATATTATGTAGCAAGGGAGTTGAAGACCAAAATTTTAGTGTATTTAAGGAGCGTTCAGGCTATTATTTAATGGATTTGTATGGTCATAAGCTTGAGGGTCTGAAGTATATAGAATCTTTGCGAGAAAAAGGTATTGTATCTGATTATGATATATATAACTTAGCTCAGAGAAATATTAATGAATTTATTGATTATTCAAATAATAGTTTGTTGGATATTATTGGTCGTTATGATAATGATGGCACTCTTTATGTTTCAGATGATGAGCATATACATTACATGTGCTTTGACGCATACATCGATTTTATTAAGAAAATTGTAGAGGTAGGCGGCAGATTAGACGCTGATAGATTCTTAGCTAAAGTTTTCGCAGGTGAGAAACAAGAGTATTTATTATTTAATTATATCATTAGTGATTTTCAGGTCGGCAACCGTTCATTACATGAAGCTGCAGCTTGGCTATTAGATAATAGGTACTATCTCGAAGATAGTGGGCGAAAAGCTCTTGAGCTTATTTTAAGCAAAAACATAAATTTCAATGATCGCTTTGATGAGAGGTTTGAGCTTTATGAATTCGACTCTCTTTTAGGTGTAATGTTTTCTGCACATCCTAATTTATTTATGGAAGCTTTAGAAAATAGACCGGATGACCAAGTTATAGATAATCTTCCTTGGGATTTTATTCTATCAGAAAGTGAAGTAAACCAAGATCATATTAGTGCAATTTTAAAACTAAAAAAAATGGGATATTCGCTCCCCCTAAATCAGATTGCCGAGCAAATTGAAAGTGAAGTTGAGGTTGACTTAGCTATTCAGTTAAAAGATTAACAGTCAGTTTCTAATTATATCATGGCGCCAAGTTACAGTGATTGTGTTTGTTATTGCTCTCCCTGTAACGGTGACTATGAAGCATTGCTAATCATTATTCTTGATAGCATCTGTACATCAGACGATGTCCGTGAATATGTCGATTTTTCCATGCCTCAAGAAGTGTGGTATTGGAAAGATCGGCTATATCGAGACCTATATAAATGGCGGTGCGATGTGAGTATTCGGTTGAGTAAGCTCAGAGCTAAAACCTACGCGGTTAAGCGCCTTTTCATTTGGCCCAACATTTAATCAGTAGTCCAAGCGGATGCAGCGCTCCCAGACGCTTGTTTACCGAAGGTCGGCAAGCCGATCGTTCCTATCTCTTCTAACAACATAGCTAAATAAAAAGATCTTGCCGGTGGCACAACCTTCACTTCTATGTACTGAGGCTTTTGCATCATAATCCATTGGCAGTGAGGGGAATAAAAAACAATCAGCTTCAGAAGTACAAGATGGATTCCAGAGGTAGGACAATGAGTCAATACAACGAACAATACTTCATCGTTTTTAAAAGTTATGATGAAAACACACTTTATTTATCGCCTCAAAAGCACTCTGCAATGAGGGACTATGAATTTACTAAATTAAGTGGTAGCGAACCGATGTTTTTTGAAAACGGTTATCGTGAAGAAGATCTCTCTCGAGGTGTTTCGCGCCCAATAAAAGATGCTCACTTAGCTATAGCTTACCCAGTTTTTACTAACGAAATCCGAAAGTCTTTAGGTCAAGTTGACAATAAGTGCTTTCAACTTTTCCCTGCAGTTATTGTTGATGATTCGGTGAAATATCACGAGGATTACTGGGTGTTTAATGTATTTGAGAAAATGGATGTATTGAACTTAGAAGAGTGTGATATTGATGATTTTGATCCTGAAGATACAAGGCATACGATTGACAAGTACAGTTTAGATACTGACAAGCTGGATGCTTTACCAGAAAAAGAACGATTGGTTTTTATGCCTAAGTATAGCGATTACCCTCATATAATGGTGCACGAAAGTGTGGTTAAGGTATTTAAAAAACACAATGTCGATACGCTTAAATTTGTTAAAGTCTCTGATTGGGAGATGGGATTACAGTTTGTTAGTTAGTTTCGTCGTGAATTGAATATCTAGCATTAGATTGTGAACTTAAAGCGCCTTTCGGCGCTTTTTTTACTCTCTACATCCAACACCCACTACACTCACTATCTAGTACATCAATTAATCGTCTCGACAAAAATAACTCAGCGTAATTGGCGTTGGTTTAAAATGAACCACACTAGGGCAAATGGTACACTGTACTCATATAGATACACTGTAAATTAGCGTTTGAACCTCTTCCACATAACATTGATATTTAGCGTTCAAACGTTGAGAAAACCCCTATGCGTTTGTCGTTAAACTTTGTGATTGCATCCACTTTTGTAGCTGTTGCTCCAGCTGATGCTAACTATGATCTTGATTCCCTGCTAGAGATGCCACTGTGTTCGTTAGCAGACACAAAAGTTGTTTCGGCAACTCGTACCTCTCAATCCCTTGCGGACACGCCAGCTTCGGTTTATGTGATTACAGCCAAAGAAATCCAACGCTCTGGTGCTCGTTCTGTGGCTGATGCATTATCTTTGGCACCTGGTCTTCATGTCGCCAAGTTCTCCAATTACGATTGGGGGGTCAGTGTGCGTGGCAATAATGAAACACTTAACAACAAGATGTTGGTCATGGTAGATGGCCGCAGTGTGTTCAATCCAATGTCATCCGGTGTTAATTGGGATTTAATTCCCGTTAGCATGGACAACATTGCCCAAATAGAAATCGTTCTGGGCCCGGTTGGGACAGTGTGGGGTGGTAATGCCGTGACAGGAGTCATCAACGTCATCACTAAAGAAGCAGAAGGCTCGGCAAAAGGGAAGGTGTCAGCAAGCTTTGGTAATTATGGCTACAGTGAATATCAATTGCATCATGCAGGATCAATTGGTGAGTACACCAACTACAGTGTTTATGGTGAGTTTGTTGATCACATGCCTTGGACAAGTGATGAAGCTCGCGTGGCTCCGCTGCAACATTTTAACGTATACACTGAACGCTTTGGTGGCCGATTAGATTATCAAAAGCATGAACACACGTTGAGTGTACAAGCTGGTGGTATTCGCTCTCGCGAAGACTACAACTGGGGTAATTATCAGCCTCACTTTGTCATGCCCGGAGCAGAACCGGTCAACTTTTATGAAACTGAAATGACCATGCAAGAGTACTTCGTTGGGGGGCATCATATTTTTGATCGTCCTAGCGGAGACCGATGGGAAAATGAAGTTTGGTTAACCTATAGCTCTAACGACATTTCACACGATAATGCGCGATTTTTCCGAACAGATCTAGACTCCCACTATACCTTTTCAAATCTATGGGGAACCGAGTTTACTGTTGGTGCCAATATTCGGCTTATTGATGAACAGTTTGGTACTTTCGATAAACACGATGAAATGACGATGCCTTATTTGCGCTTATCGGACAGTCCAGATTTTCTCAACCAATCGTATGGTCTGTATGCCAACTGGAGTATTCCGTTGGACGAGAGAACCAAACTGACATTAGGTAATCGCTGGCAATACAACAACCTTACTCATCATGTCGATCCACAACCACAGGTGCGTTTGAGTTATGAGCTCGCGAATAATCAACGATTGTGGGCGGGTTGGGGTAAAGCAATAGTGACGCCGTCACGATTGGAACTGAACACGTATATGCGTGAAAACCATTATATGGAAAACGTACAGTTCAGCGACGGTAATTATTATGACTACTATTACAGTTACCTATTAAAAGGGAATGAAGACCTAGATGTAGAATCAGTCTCGACCTACGAGCTTGGATACCGTTTGTGGGATGAGAACAAACTGCAATTCAATATTGGTGGTTTTTATACTCGTCATGAAAATATTCGTGTTTATAAAACGGATTCTGCGACACAAGCGATTGTTACTGGTGGCTCATCACCGGGCACGGTTGGTACTGTTGTAGAGCAATACACATCCAGCTTAGTTGATCCGATCTGGAGTGAAAGTTTTGGTGGGGAGGTTTCTGTGAAGTGGCAACCTCGTCAAGACATTCAAATAAACGCCAATTACAGCTACAAGCGTATTGTTGGCCATTGTGAGGGCGCTATTTGCTCTAACAACAAGGCCGTGAAACGTATGATTGAAAATGAACCGAATCATTTTGTTAACGCACAGGTAATGTGGGATATCACGCCACAATGGTGGGTCAGTGTGACTGGTCAGTATATTTCTGAATCTAAGTTACACGATGATTATGAGTCGGCTTTGAATCCGGTTAACGTAGCGAATAAAGACTATAACTGGCCGGAAGTGGTTTCCTTTGATGCATCGGTAAGTTGGCAATACAACGATTGTTTGCCACAAATTACAGCGTCGGTAGAAAATCTAGGTGCAGACCAAAGCAAAGAGTTTCCCAACAACTACAACCCTTTCGCTAATGGAACGCAATACTGGCTAACGCTCGATTGGAACTACGCTCAATGGTAAAACGGTTTGAGCGAAGCTCAGCAGTGAAATGGGTAATAACGATTTGGGCACTGCTCAGCGCGACATTTGCCTTCGCTCAATACGATGATGCGGATCTGAAAGCCGTTTATTTATATCGTTTTGCTTTGCTCGCCGATTGGATGGCGACGGGGGAATCCATCGCCCCAGTTGAGTATTGTGTGTCTGAAAGTGACTCTGTTGGCGAGCACCTTAAAAACATCGTTGCTCGTAAGCAGCAGTTGTCTCGTTACTATGATTTATCAAATCCGGTGACGCCGAACACCTGCCATATCTTGTACATACCGCAAGCAAAGAAGTCCCAAATCTTATTGTTGCGCGATCAATACCCTCATTCGTTGTTGATCAGTAATGGCGAAGAGTTCGTGAAAATAGGGGGCATGGTCGCCTTTGTTAAGGTAAACAATCGTATTCGTCCTATGGTATCTCGTAGTCACGTCGCGCCAACACAGATACAACTGCGTGCCCAACTATTGAGTATCTCCTTATTGGTTGAAGATGAGGTCGCGCCATGATCCGCTCTCGTCTCGCTCGTTTGCCTCTAAGGCATAAGATGATGTTGCCTACATGGCTAATGATCACTCTTATTGTCATTGGTCTTGGTACGCTCGCGATTCAATACGTGGTACTTGCACAAGAAAAGGCGTTGGAGCGTCGTATTGATATTCTTGGCCAAGGGGTGGCGAACACGCTACAAGCGGCATTGATGTTTGATGATGCATACACGGCAAAAGAGCAACTGACCAACCTGAGTTTCGACCCTGACATTATTTCCGCGGTCGTGATCAATCAGCATGACAAAACAATTGCGTCGATAGAAGATCTGCCAGCAGGTTGCCATTGGCAAGAGCGTCAGGTGATTTGTTCACATCTCAACGTTGTGATGCGTCATAACGATGTCTTATTAGGCGATGAGAAGTTGGGCGCACTCGAAATATGGGTTTCTTTAGAGAACCTATTAATAAACGAACGGAAAATGTGGTTATCGCTTGGCGTGATCGTTTTCTTACTTTCGTTGTGTGCGTGGGCGTTGGCAAAGTTACTACACTCATTAATTTCATTGCCATTGCTGTCGTTGCATCGTTCTGTTGAGCATATGAGTCGTGTCGGGGTCCTCCGTAAAACATTGCCAGTTTATCATCAAGATGAAGTTGGTAAGCTAACAGAATGCTTTAATGAAATGACCATGAGTCTGGCTGAACGTGAATCACAAGTGGCGCAAGTGTTAAAGCGTGTTGAAGATAAAAACCGTTATATCCATAGTGCACTCGACGCAATGCAACGTTGCGTACTCGTAGTTTCGTCAAATCACCAGGTGACGTACTTCAACCCTATAGCGGCAAAAGAGTTAAAAGGGATGGAATCAAATTCGGATGCGAGAAGCCTCTTGATGAGTCACTTCGAGCCGATGTTGAAAGTAGAGCGTATCCTGTTTGCAATCGATACGCATACTACAGTGAAAGGGTTAGAAGTTCGTAGTGTTGACAAGACTAAGCGCTATTTGATCTCTTGTAACCCGATGGACACAGAAAAGAGCAGCTTGATTCAGCTTCGAGACATTACGGAGCAAACGCTATCGGAGCAAAGACGTAAGCTACTCGATTTAATGTTTGATCAAAACCAAGACGCCATATTGGTATTGAATCGAGCTTTAAGCGTTCAAACTCAAAACCAATCTGCGACACAGTGGTTTGGTGAGGTTAATGCACTAAAAGGTCTAGAATTGTTTTCACCTTTTGAAGTGACGAAAGCGATTAAATTAAGGTTATTGAAAACGGGTCACTACAAAACGCACGTTGATGTAAAAAACCAACAAGGGCGTGTGATGCCGTGTGAGCTGAAGGTTCGCGCTTTGAAGAGTGAAAATGGCCGTGCAGAGGCGTTTGTGGTCTCATTTACGGACTTGACGATTGACATCGAGTTAAAACGTTTAAATTATCAAGCAAACCATGACCCGTTAACCGGCTTAGCCAATCGCTCAAAAGCGTTACGTCGACTCCAGGAAAAGCATGATGTGGGTGCCTCACAACATATTTTATTCTTAGACCTAGATGGATTTAAAGCGGTTAATGACCAATACGGTCATGCGGTTGGCGATCAATTATTGAAAGCTGTTGCTCAACGTTTGGTCAACTGTGTGGCGAGAAGAGATCTTGTGTCTCGTCTTGCTGGCGATGAATTTTTGATTGCGGTTCGTGAGGCTTCCAGTTGTGAGCCGATCGCGAATCGCATCATAGAAAGCCTAGCGAAGCCCTTTTACTTTGGCGATATCACTTGCTATATCTCTGCAAGTATTGGTATGAGTTATTGGGCGCGAGAAGATAACTCGACGTTGGATGACCAAATTAACGCTGCGGATATGGCTATGTATCTTGCGAAAAAGGGCGGTAAGAATCAGTACCAAGCCTGTTTAGAGCCTGCTTGTATTTTGGATTAACTTAATAGCCATACACTATGCGACCAAGCTTCAAACGCGAGCAAATAGAGGTGTGGCTTTTAATTGTACGTCATTGTCCATTTTATCTTGTCAGAATAGGGTGTATGTTGTGCTGTTTGATTTTTGAGCGATAGGCGTTCTGTTGATGATGAGATGGTGAACGCAATTTCGTTGTAGTCCAAGGCGGATAGTGTTGTAAGAATGTCCTTACTAATCATGAAAAATTATCATCTTATCAATAAGATAAAATTAATTCGCTAAGTTTCGAAGTTTGACATTTAAGCTGTGCAAATTAGTCTGAGCTCCCAAGTCGTGGAAGCCAGTTATGCTTAGCATTTTTAGAAAAAACATCGTATTCATTTTCGCATTCATTGTTATTGCGTCTTCAAGCGTTTCTTTTGCTGCGGATGAGCCAAAAGAAACGGTTGTTGTTGGGGTTATTGCTCAGCATTCAGAAAATCCCCAAATAGGGGATGAAATCGGTGCTTTCTATGGGATCAACCTTGAGTATCTGACTAACATTGCCAAGGTACTCGATCTGAAATTGGAGCTTCGTTCCTATAGTACGATTCCCGCCCTGTTAACTGATATCGAAAATGGTACGGTTGATGGCGCGGTGGGTTTTAGTAAAACACCAGAAAGAAGCAGCCATTTCTTATTTTCAGAACCTTTCTTCTCCAGCACGATCGCGGTGTGGTACCGAGATAGCAACTATATTCAACGTGATCCTCGAGAGCTTCAATGGGTTTGTGTTGAGGGAACCGTCTATTGTGATTACATAAGAGAGGCGGGCGCAACCAAAATACGCGAAGTTAAAACGCGTCTAAAAGCATTTGAGGAAGTGCGCAGTGGTCATGCAAATGCTCTGATCTCGACGTATGTCGCCATTAATCAATATTTAGATCAAAATGATATTATAAAAGGGGCAGTAGACATTCCGAGCTGGCTCAATGAGGAAGAAGTCAGTTTTATCACTTCAAAATCAAACCAAGATTTGGTCGACCGAATTAACAAAATCTTGAACTGGGAACGCCGTGGAAAGAATATTCGCTCGGTAGCGTCGAAGAACCCATATCATGTTAACGACAAACTATTGGTCGAGTACCGACGTGAACTCGATAGTAATAAAGCCATCACCTACAGCAGCAGCGAAGAGGCGTTCCCGTTTCTTTATCGTAATCCACACACGGCTCGCCTAGACGGTTTCTTGCCTGATTTTATCGACCTGATTCGTTCAAGAACGGGCCTAAAATTTGAATACATAGAGCCCACAAACCGCTTAGATAGTGGATTGACTGCGTTTTCCTCTGACCTTGTTCCTGTCGCTTATGTTGATCATGTTCGGTCGTCTGATTGGCTAATTACTAAGCCTTTTATGCACAACAACTTTGTCGCGATTGAAGCGCTAGATGTGGAGAATCATCCTCCTCACGATGCGATGTCAGGCATTTTGATGAGTTTAAAAAAACAGGGACTGGTTAACTTAGACTCATGGAAGGAAGAGCGTTTTACTCGTTATGACGACTTGAAGCTACTTCTTAGTGACCTAAAGAACGGCGAAATTGATGTGGCTTACGTGCCTGACGATATCGTTCATAGTATGATTGCGCAAGATAACATCGATGGACTGTTGATCAGCGAGAAGGATGTCCTGACGTTGTCGATTGCCTTTGCCGTTGCCAACCACAATACCAAGTTGAAGAAAATCTTGGATAGCATCATCGATACGATTGATGCCAAAGAGATCGACAAGTTGAATCGGACTTACCGTAACTTCAACCTTGTCTATGGCTATGATGAAGAAGAGATTACCACCATTGTACTGTTTGTTGTGGTTATTTTTGCGGTGCTTCTCGCCGTCGTCTACTTCGTATTGGCGCACCTCAAGCTGAAAGTGAACCTTGCTGAGCTCAATGCCACCAATGAAGAGAAAGAAAAACAGTGGTTGATGGGGATCATTCAAGAGATAAACAGCATTGTATTCATCCATGGTGAAGACAACCAGATTCAAATGAGTAACTGCTCTTTGTTCCTCAGTGGTCGATGCAATGGCTGCACCATTCTCGACCGAAAAACAGCAAAACCGTTGGTCGATAATGCCCTTGAACTGCGTGAAGTCATCGAAGGTAAACGCGTTACCGATACTAGCGCATCCACCGGTTGCAAAGGTGGTATTCAACACGTGTACCGCGAGCGAAAAACCATCCTTTCACCAAGCAGCAAGAAAAAATTTGTCCTAACGGTTCTTCAAGATATTACCGAACAAAAAGAACGTGAGTTTGCTTTAATCGATGCTCAGGAGAAAGCTCAAACGGCAGTGCGTGCACGTGAAAATTTCTTAGCAACCATGAGCCACGAATTGAGAACGCCACTGTCTGCGGCGCATGGATTACTCGACTTATTAGAGCGTCAAACTCGAAGCGACACCAATAAAGAACTCATCACGCAAGCCATGCGCTCTCTTAATCACCTCAATGTGCTGGTGGACGAGGTCCTAGATTATTCAAAGCTTGAAGCAGGACAATTAAAGGTGACGCCGGTAAACACCAACGTCATTACAACCTTATGCGATGTTGTGCGTAGTTTTGAACCCAAAGCGCAGAGTAAAGGGTTGGATTACCGAGTGACTGTGAAACCCTTTACCAACCCTTGGTTAAAAGTAGACGCGGTTCGACTCGTACAAATTATGACGAACATCTTATCAAATGCGGTCAAGTTTACTTCTGATGGTGAGATACGGATTAGCATTGCGCTCAATCAAGAACAACTAATTCTAAAAATCGCCGACACCGGCATCGGCATGACGGAAGCGCAGTTGGATGGGATTTTTCAACCATTTGTTCAAGCGGACGATACGATCACTCGTAAATTTGGTGGTACAGGCTTGGGGCTAAGCATTGTTGATGGCCTTGTGGAATGCATGAGCGGAGACCTTCAGATTAATTCTGAATTCGGACTAGGGACGACCATCGTGATCAAGTTACCTGTTACGCTCTGTAAACCTAAAGCGCAGCCTTCTATTGTATATAGCTACTCGCCGACATTGCCTGCCAATATTCGCGATTGGTGTGAAGTATGGGGAATGGAATCGACCGATAGTTCCCCGAGCCTCGCTGGAACATTTTCTAAGGAAGGGAAGTACCAAGGGCTTAATTTGAACTGTGGTTGTGACGCCATATGTTCACTAACCGCAATAGAAGCAAAATATCCAGATACGCTGTTAAATCTGTTGAGCCAAGGTTGTACACCGACAGTTGAGCCAATTAAGCCAGTAGATAAGGTATCTTGGAAGCACGGAACGGTCTTGGTCGCAGAGGACAACCCAATAAACCAAAGCGTCATAACCATGCAGCTACGAGAACTCGGCATAGAACCCGTAATTGTGAGCAATGGTTTAGAAGCATGGCAATACGTAAATCAGGATGAATTCGTTACCTTGGTATTAACCGATTTCCATATGCCGGAGATGGATGGTTTTGAATTAGTGAATAAGCTCAAAGCAAATGAGGAGCTGTCTAAAATCCCAGTAATTGGTGTGACCGCAGAGGATTCCCGTCTGGCAAACGAACGTGCGAAAACCATAGGGATCGATGACATTCTCTTTAAGCCATATGACCTTGAGCAGCTTAAGGCGAAATTGCTGCCTTACTTGAGTGAACAAAAAAACAATCTATGGCCTGAATGGTTAGAGAAGTTTAGAGCACAGGATGCAAAAGAGATCGCTAACGTCTTTAAAAGCTCGATGACGCAAGATGTAACCAATTTAAAAGCGGCAGAAAGTAAACAAGAGAAGAAGCGAATTATTCACGGTATTAAGGGGGCGTTAGGGGCGATAGGCGTCACTATCTTAGCTGAGATATGTGTTGAAGCCGAACAGGCAAGTGACGCGGATTTCGATTCGCACGTCACAGAACTTATTGACCGAATAGAACACGAAGTTAACCTCGCAGGACACTGGATTAAAGCTCATGAATAAACCACTGAACACGATGGTGATCGATGACCATCCTCTACAGATTACGTTGTTAAGGCAGATGTTATTACGTAACGGTGTTGATGTTGCTACTTATGATAAGGTCGACGATGCGATCGCGCATGCGAAGCATAACAACGTAGATGTCATCTTTTGTGATTTACAGATGCCAGAGAAAGATGGCATCGACATGATGGAGATGCTCAATCAAATTGGTTACGAAGGCAAAGTTGTTCTAGTCAGTGCGATGGAGCTGACGATAGTGACTGCCGTGCGTGCGATGTGTGAAAGCTTTAGTTTTGAAGTGCTTGGAAAACTATTGAAACCTTACGAAGAGCAACAAGTCATCGATATGCTGACTCGAGTGAACTTAGAACCAGTCAAAAGCACCAAATTTCACCAATGTGTAGACGTTCAAGACCAAGAGTTTTTGTTTGCGCTTGGCGAAGGACGTATCAAAAACTACTACCAACCGCTGGCGGACGCGAACAGTGGTGACATTATCGGATTTGAAGCTTTGGCTCGTTGGTTTCATCCCATCTATGGTGTTTTACCACCACATTGTTTTTTGCCGATTGTTGAACGTTGTCATTTGTCTGCCGAGTTGTTTGATGCGGTGTTTAGTAACGCGTTATACGACATTAAGCATCGTGGACTCACTCAAAAAGTCTCGATCAACGTTGACCACGATAATCTTGAAGATTGCGAGTTCGCAAGCCAGTTCATTCAGCGTTGTTACGAAAACGGCATCAGCCCAGACCAATTTACAATAGAAATTACCGAGCGCGATACTTTTCAAACCAGCGCTGCACTCTACAAAAACTTACTCAAATTCAGAATGAATGGCGTGACGGTGAGTATCGATGATTTTGGTACTGGCTCGTCATCGCTAGAAAAACTCGCTCAATTGCCTTTTAACGAACTGAAAATAGACCGCTCGTTTATACAGGGGTTAGTGAATGACCCGAAAAAGAAAAACATCGTGCTCGCAATATGTGCACTAGCAAAAAGTCTCAATATTAGCGTCGTCGCAGAGGGGGTGGAAGACGAGATTACGCTGCAAGCCATGCGCCAATACACGATCGATGTTTGCCAAGGCTATTACATCGATAAACCAATGCCTTTAGAAGCCATAACAATACTGAATTAAAAGAATGATGAATAAAATAAACTGCCTGATCTTTGATGATCACCCACTTGTCTGTATTGCCATTAAATCGCTTGTTGAAAGCCTAGGTATCGCCAATGAAGTGATGACCGAAACAAGCTCAAAAGACGCTTTAAAAATGCTTAAAGAAGGCGATATCGGGCTACTTATCTTAGACGTGAACCTTGCTGATTGTGATGGTTACGACTTTTATAAACGTATTAAATCCCATGGCTTTAGCGGAAAAGTGATTTTCTTTTCTGCTGAGACTAGCCATATGTATAGCCAAATGGCATTCCGCTCAGGGGCCGATGGTTATGTCTGTAAATCCGAAAATCACGAGATCTTAAAAGACGCAATAGAGGCGGTTGCGAAAGGGTATTCGTTCTTCAAGTTCAAACAAACAGTGGAAGAGCATCGAAATGTCCCAACGTTATCAAGCCGAGAAAGCGCGGTGATGAAGTTACTTCTACAAGGAAAAAGTAACCGAGATATTGCCGATGTTCTGTCGATCAGTGACAAAACCGTCAGTACATACAAGCGCAGAGTCATGGATAAGTTCAACGTGAAGAACATCGTGGAGCTTTCAAAAGTCGTTGATACTTAAAGGGTAAGGGATGAACCTGAAAAATATTTATTTGTCTTTTTTCTTTAGTGCGCTTTTGTTTACCACTTCAATGACCATGATCGGTGCGATGTTGATTTCCCATGAAGTGAAGCAGTTTAAGATTTACACTCAGGGGATATCCAAGACCAAGCAAAAGGTCACCTTACTTGGTCTATTGATGGAATCTGAATTGGCACGTTATGAAGGTTCCACAGCCCATGAGATTAATGAACTGACGGAATTTAGTTTTCAAGATGCGATTTACGCGTTAGAGCCGGGCAGCGAACTGGACTATGTTGAAGCGATTGCGCGGAAAGTACTGCACGAGGCCGAAGGGTATTTAGCAAACGTTTATGAACGAATTGATGTCGTGCTTTACTTTCGTTCATATACGGCGAGCAAATTGATTCTCGAGAATCCGATTAAAGAGCTTGAGAACTTGTCTGACCCTTTTGATATTGATTGGTGTAAACAAACGTACTCTTGCGCACTCGCGGCATGGAAGGATCAGCTAACCGATCGCATTCTCATTTCTAAACCTTTTAAAACGACGTATTCGGAGAGTAGGGCATTTAGTGTGATTAGCCCTGTTTACTACCAAGGTGAGATCGTTGGTGAATTCGGAGAACAAATCTTTCTCGATTCACTCAAGGCCGAAGGGAAAGCCCTAAAAGTGGATATCAACAACGGCAACAAACACATCGTTGTTTACTACCCACATTACCTGTGGTCAGACTTTGCATATACACAAAGCTACGTTGCGGATAACAACAACTTAATCGTTTATCAATTTCCTTTCAGTAAAATACTGATTGATTTCGGATTCCTGTTCCTAATCATGTTTGTATCTATTTATGGATACTATTCAAAGGCGCAAGAGTCCAAAGAAAGTAAAATTCAATTGGCCAATGCAATCAGTGATGCAACCAAAGATGAACTGACTGGTTTGTTCAATCGTAAGGTGTTCAAGGAACAAGCGTTCAAGAATAAGATAAAAATGACTCCGTTTACCGTGGTTGCCATTGATGGCGACAGAGTGAAACACATCAATGATAAATATGGTCATCATGTTGGCGACGAGGTGATCGTGATTATTGCGGATGCGATGAAGAAAGTGTTTAGAGTGTCTGACTACTTGATTCGAACGGGAGGGGATGAGTTTATTGCGATTCTGCCAGGATGCAGCGAGAGTAAATCTCTGGTGTTGGCTAAAAAGTTGCAAAATGCCGTGACAGAGAACCGTTTAAAAAGCTTAGATATCAATGTAAGCGTCAGTACTGGACTTGCCATGGGCAACGAACATGAGACGTTAAATGATGTGATCATGCGCGCGGATGAGGACCTTTATGAAACAAAACGGCATCGTAGTTACTCTGAAACTGTGTCTTAAACGAGAAAATTAATGTAAATGACTATATTGTTATTAATTGAAAAGATAAGAGTTTGATAAACTTGACTAAAACGTGACTTTGGTCTTCTATAGTAAAGCAGCTAATTTAAAGGCTGCTTTCTTTGTATTTGGCAGAAACTAATTATAAAAAACACAACTTTAATCTTTGATTCTACTTGGTAACCACACTGTGAATAAAGATCTCGACCTAAATCTTCTCAAAATACTGGTGTTGTTAGAGCGTCATCGTCAACTGAAACCTGTTGCTAAGGCATTGGGTAAAAGTGAAGCCTCGATCAGTAAATACCTCACTCGTTTACGAACACAATTAGAGGATGAGCTGTTCATTCGCCATGCTCATCATTTTGAACCGACAGATTATTTAAAGCGCAAACTGCCTGAAATCACGGGTGCACTTGACCAACTTGAATTGTGTTTAGTTCGACGTGAATTTGATCCACTTTCATACGAGAAAAACATTACGATTTGTTTGCCTCAATCCGCTCAGTACTCATTTGGACACCTTCTGCTTGGGGATTTGATGTCTTTGTTCCCTAATGCTTACATCACTGTATCAAGCACTACCGACCACACGATTGAAGATATCTTGGAAGATAAAGTAGACATGCAATTGCACTACTTCAACGAAGAGTATCCTAAGTCAATCCATCAGCAATTTATTGGTTATGCGCCAGCCGTTATCGTCGTACCGGAAGAGCTCGGTATTAGCGATTTAGAAAAAGCGTGTGACCTTCCTTTCATTTTATTAGAAATGAATGGTTGGAAGGATCGAGAACAAGTGACGAAGCGCGCTTTGGAGAAAAGCGGAATAAACATTAACCGTGTGGCAACGATGGGAAATATCACAAGCTTATTGCGGGCGATTAAACACCAAGGTGCAGCGACAATTTTGCTTGAATACCAAAGACCTATTAACGGTTTCAATTTTATCTCTGTACCAGAGAGCTTTTACCCAGATGGTCGCCCTAAAGTGGTGGTACAGATGAAACAAACTCATCGCTACAATTCGATGCATCAGCTACTGACGGGTGCCATCTCGAAGTATGTCAATGTCTAACAACATAAGCTGCCGCACTCTTCTTGAGGAAGGGTGTTGAGCAGCTCAACAACGGATTCTGCGTGGTACTTTTTCAGAATACGTGTTTTATAAGTACTGATGGTTTTCGCACTTAATGACAATTGCTCCGAAATCTTTTTATTTGAGTAACCTTGGGCTAAATAATGGAAAACCATCGCTTCTCGATTCGATAAAGTGACGTTACCTGATGACTGGTTGTGCGTCGCTTTAAACATCGAATATCCGCGTGTTACGCTGAGAACCGCATCCATGATGGTTGCTTTTGCCTCATTCTTATTCAGAAATCCGTGTGTGCCCATCTCAAAGGCCGCTTTAGATAAACTTGAATAATCTCGGGATGAAATAAACAGGATCTTTCCTTGATAGCCAGTTGCCAGAATATTCTTAGCTAAACGCATACCATCTCTATCACCTAGCACAACATCCAGAATAACCAAATCAATTGGTTGGTTACGAATCAACTCCATTATCTTTGCGCTGTCTGTTGATTCAACGACATTCACGGATTTAAATGCGCTTTGAACGAGAGAAGCCAGAGCCTCACTATATAACGGTTGGTCGTCGATAATAAGAACGCTATTCATATTTATGCCTCACCTTGTATTTCAATTTACTGGCCGCATCCCTTCAGCCGTCATTTAATGTGGAGGAATTGTAGGAAAAATCTGTGACGAGCAGGTGAAAATGACAATTTCATTATTTGAAACTTGCCGTCTCAAATGTGAGATGGTGTCGCAGTAAAAATAATGAAATCAATTAGATGCAAGATGAAAGATTCGCAATGTTGCATTGACGTCCGTCTCTTTCTTTGGGGTCGGAAAAAGCTTACAAAAACTTAAAACCTTATAAAATACAATGACATGTCATTTTTTCATAAAAGGCGTTAATTTACGGTAAAAGAACGTGTTTTTTACTATTTCTTCCTTGCTGTTCTTATGGAGTAGGCGGAATGCTAAATAGGATTAAAAAAATAAAACACTAATTTTACATGATTTTAAGTACCGTTATTTTGGTGCTTTTTGCGATAACCGCAGTCGGTGTACTTACTACCAACCAAATCAATACAAACTTTATCCACTTTCAATCGATTAATAGCAGTGCATTTGAAGCAACTGAAATCGAAGCGAATCTTCTAACCGCAAGAATTAATGCATTAACCTATCGAACAAACCGAGAACGCCAATTTTTCAATCAAGCAATGGAGGCGTTAAATCTAGCTAGAGACGAGGCGCAAAAGCAAGCATTAAGTTCGGAGGATGATGAACGTAAGTTGCGCTTTGAAAAGGTTTCGTCTCAGCTTGAACAGTATATTGTGCACTTGGGAGAAGTTTCTCAATTAATGGCGAAAAGAAATACCGATGTGAATGCTTTAGTTTCTTATCAAAAAGAGATAGAAAACAAACTCATGCGCCGTTTGAACAAACACACAACTGAGCGAGGTGTGATAGCCGATGCGACTTTGGTGTTTAAGGCGCTTACGCAAGAAGCAACGGAATACTTGTTAACCAACAGCGAGCAAGACTATGAGCAATTTGAAGCGAAGCTGGATCACTGGAAGAGATTCATGATACAGCTTCATTTTGTTGATCAAGACAAACTCAACGAATTAACTGGACACCTTTCAACTGCGTTATCCAGTGTTGCAGAAACCATTAGAGCAAGGAATCAACGTTGGGATGCACTTAAAGATATTGGTTTTGAAATTGCGGACCAAATCAACGCAATAAAATTGGATGCAGTTAATGACCAGAATGTTTTAAAGGAAGAAATTCAACAAACGACAGAACAAGCGACGATGAATGTAGCCTTGGCATTGTTGATTGGTTTACCTGCAGTGACGTTTTTGTGTCTATTTATCTCTAAAGACATCACGAACAATGTCATCTTTGCAAAGCAAGTAGCGGAGAAATTGAGCCGAGGTGAAATTAGTGTAGAGCAGCAGCATGCAAAAGGCAGTGATGAGGTTTCTGAAATGCTTGTTGCGTTACACAACATGGAAGAGCAGCTGTATAAAACCGTTTCTGAAGTTATCTCTTGTAGCGATCTTCTTGCTTCGGCATCAGAGCAACTTTCTGCAGTAAATTCCGAAATCTTGAGCAATGCGCAGTCCCAGCAATTGGAAACTGACCAAGTAGCGACAGCGGTGAATGAAATGACGGTGGCGATTGCAGAGGTAGCACAAAGCGCAAACGGAGCGTCACGGGAAGCAGAAATTGCATCGGAGGTCTCCGACAGAGGGCAGAGTGTTATGAACAGTGCGATGCAACAAGTTGGTGGACTTGCTGAACAGATGGGAAGCATGAGTCAAGAAGTTGGGACGCTTTCTAATGGTACTGCGGAAGTGGCAGACATTACCGAAGTTATCCAAACCATAGCTGAACAAACGAACTTGTTGGCGTTAAACGCTGCGATTGAAGCTGCACGAGCGGGCGATCAAGGTCGGGGCTTTGCCGTTGTTGCTGATGAGGTTCGTCAATTAGCGCAGGAAACACAAAAAGCGGTCGAAAAGATTGGGAATCGTATTACTACGCTGCAACAAAATACCTCTCAAGTGGTTGAATCTATCGATGCAGGCCAACACATGTTGGAACAAACTGTGCAGCAATCGGCTTCTGCCAATGATGCGTTTTTAAGTATTTCATCAAATATTGATCAAACGAATGCATTGAACACACAGATTGCAGCCGCGACAGAAGAGCAATCTGCGACCGCAGAAATGATCAACCAAAGTGTTGTCTCTGTTCGCGATCAAGTTGACCAGACGGTAAATATGATTCAAGACAGCAACCAAGCCGCCGATGAATTGGCGAAGATGTCGATAAACCTCTCTGATCAGATGCGCTTTTTTAAACTGCAATAAAATAAGAAGGGCAGACGCGATTTTTTGTCTGCCTTTGTATTTGCGCTTGCAGGAGGAAGATGATTACGTAAAGATCCCTTTTTTGTTCTATTTTGAGTCTGTTATGAGCCAACCTTCTTTTGAATCCATTGTTCACTCCCGTCGTTCTGTACGTAAGTACGATGCCAGTGCTGAATTTAACCACAGTGATGTCGCGGATGCCCTTGATCTGACAACATTAAGCCCAAACAGCAGCAACATGCAGATGTGGGAATTTCATCGTGTTATTTCATCTGAAAAACGCGAACAACTTGCAGAATTTTGTATGGGGCAAAATGCAGCGAAAACGGCAAATGAACTGGTTGTGTTTGTTGCTACGACTCATAACTGGCAAGAGCGCGCCAAGCGCAACGCAGAGACTGTGCGTCAAGCTTTTGAAAACCGTGACGACGCTGCGGCTAAGCGCGCTCTTAAGTATTACGAAAAACTGATTCCAATGGTTTACAACAATGATGCATTTGGCCTTCGTGGCGTTGTGCGCAAGTTATACAGTTGGTGGTTGGGGCGCAATAAGCCAATGGTTCGCGAAGTCAGTAAGTCGGATATTCGTGTTTGTTTGCACAAGAGTGTTTCTTTAGCCGCGATGACGTTTATGTATGCGATGCGTGAAAAGGGGTACGACACGTGCCCAATGGAAGGCTTTGATTCAAAACGAGTAAAGCAGCTGCTTGGGTTACGTGGTAGTGACCAGATCACCATGATCATCAGCTGCGGTGTAAGAAGTGAAGAAGGCGTGTATGGAGAACGTCATCGCGTTGCCAACGACAGCGTGATTAAATCACATTAATTAACACTAAACTTTTCTGTCGCTATGCCGTTAACAGTAGTGAGTAAACTGCGATATTGAGTCGTTGAATGTGTTTTGTTCAAAAATGAGACAAAATTTCAGCATTTGATAGAGAAGTGTGCAGTTCGCATCCTTTTGATTATTTACAAATTCTGTCTCAACGACTACAAAAGGACTCTTGGATTTTTCGCCTGTGAAGTGATTCTCTGTGGCATTGCATCAAGCCTCTTTTTCTTGATGCGTATTTTGGATAATTGGGTTTATGAGTAACGTAACCAGCACCATTTTGACTGAAAGTGGCACCAATGAACTTGAAATCATTGAGTTCCATCTAGAAAAACAAATGCCAGATGGCAGCACAAAAACATGTTTTTACGGCATTAACGTCGCTAAGGTTCGTGAAGTGATTCGCGTCCCAGAGACGACTGATTATCCGAACGCCCAACCGCACATGATTGGTGTCTTTTCTTCTCGTGAAGTGCTTACGCCTCTTGTTGATCTTGCTGGTTGGTTAGGTGTCCCGACACGCCGTGATTTAGAACGTAAGTTTGTTATCGTTACTGACTTTAACAAGATGACTAATGGCTTCTTGATCGACAGTATTTCTCGTATTCATCGTATTTCTTGGAATGATGTTGAATCTCCAAGCCAGTTTCTAGAAGCTGGGGAGCAAGATTGTGTCGTTGCCGTTGTGCGTAAAGATGGCAACTTAATCATGATTCTCGATTTCGAAAAAATCATTGCTGACATCAACCCAGAACTGAGCATGGAAAAATACGATGTGACGGGCGATAAATCGGTTGATTTGAACCAGCGAATGGTTGGCAAACGTAATGCTAAAACTATTATGGTTGTGGATGACTCTGCATTTATTCGTTCTCTGATTCAAGATACCTTGGCTTCTGCGGGTTATAACGTGATCACTTGTAAAGATGGTGGTGAAGCGTATGAAAAGCTAATGAGCTTGATTGAAGTGGCGAAAGAAGAAAACTTACCAGTGCGTGAGTTGCTTGATGCTGTCGTCACTGACGTTGAGATGCCTCGTATGGATGGCATGCACTTAGTGAAACGACTACGTGATACAGAAGCGTACAACCAAACTCCAATTGTGATGTTCTCTTCTTTGATGAGTGAAGACAACCGCGCGAAGGCATTATCTCTTGGTGCGAATGACACCATCACCAAGCCTGAGATAGGTCGTATGGTGAATATGATGGATAAACACGTGTTTAATTTTGCGTAGTCTATCCGACAGTGAACAAAAAGGCTGCCAATTTGGCCTGTCTCTTATACACAAATCCCCAAGCTTGTAGTTTGGGGATTTTTTTTGAACTCTTTCACGTGTGTGCGATCTG
>NZ_JAPHPY010000032.1:0-66413 GCF_026241575.1 Vibrio sp. Sgm 5 | reverse complement strand
TCTCCGTTACAAATCAGCAAAGTATCCAATCTGGAAAAAGAAAAATGCCAGTCAGCTTAACTGACTGGCATTACCGCATTATACGGGGCTTTTTCTTATTTAATATATTGAACCGGACAATCTGTTCGTTAAGACTGCTATTTAAGCCGCTGCATGGACTTGTGGGAAATCCAAGGTCGGGTGCTTAGTGACGATAGAACGATAGCCATAGACTTGCTCAATGCTTTCTGGTGTCAAAGCGTTCCACGGGTTGTCATCACAAACCAGTTTGCCATCATGAAGTAAAACCAATCTATCAGCGTACTGTGACGCTAGATTTAAATCATGTAATACAACCACAACGGCCGCATTGTTTGCTTTGGCTGCTTCACGTGCGATCTTGAGCGTGTTGTGCTGGTGGGCAAGATCGAGTGCTGAAGTCGGCTCATCCAGCATCAGTATTTTTTTGTCGCCAGCTTGATGAAGCTGGGTTAATACTCGCGCAAGATGTAAGCGCTGCTTTTCACCACCAGAAAGAGCAGGGTAGAGGCTATCTGCAAGGTGAGATACGTCAGTCTGCTCCATGTACTGCAAAGCTAATTGTGTGGTTTCTTTGTTAGTTATCGATAACGGAATTGCGCCTAACTCTACAACTTCTCGAGCTAAGAACGGAAAAGTTAACGTGCTGTGTTGTGGTAACATCGCAATGTGTTTTGCGCTTTCAGCGGGCTCCCAATCGTTTTTTTGTTTGCCAAAGTACTCAATGTCATGTTGAGAAGGGATCTCGCCGCATAGGAGTTTTAACAACGTGCTTTTACCAGCGCCATTTGGTCCAAGTAAGGCGGTAACTTCTCCTGCTCGAATATCAATACTGATGTCATCAAGTACGATTCGGCTGCCATACCTCATGGAGATATTTCTGCCTGACATAACCGTTGGATTCATTACAGGATCTTCCCTTTTTGTTGGAACAATAAGTAGATAAAGAACGGCGCACCAATAAGTGCAGTTACGATACCTACCGGCAGTTCAGCTGGAGTAACAACAACTCGTGCGAACATGTCCGCAGCGGTTAATAGCAAGGCTCCCATTAGTGCTGAGATTGGTAGTAAGGTTCTATGGTCAGGCCCAGCTAACATTCTTCCTAAATGAGGAATGACGAGGCCGATAAAGCCGATGGCACCACAAATACTCACCGTAATACCAACGCCGACAGCAGAAAGTAATATCAACTGACGCTTAAGCTTTTGCACGGGTACACCCAAGTGCCTTGCTTCGGATTCACCTAATAGCAGCGCGTTAAGTGACATTGCTTTTTTCTGGAACCAAAAAAGAAGAATCACGAGCGTCACTGCTGCTAGACCAATACCAGACCAGTTTGCTCCTGCTAAAGATCCCATCGACCAAAGCGTAAGGTCGCGAAGCATTTGGTCATCGGCGATAAAGTTCATAAAACCAATAGCGGCACCAGAAAGGGCACTGATTGCAACACCAGCCAAGAGCATAATGGTCACGGAAGTGCCAAATTTGTTCGTTCCTAGCCAATAAACCAATACGGTTGTAATTGCACCACCAAGAAAAGCAAAGAAAGGCAGCGCGGCTAAGTTCATTAGCTGAGGGTGGTTTTGGCTAAAATCCGCAAAGACTACAATAGCGAAAGCCCCGCCAAGAGCGGCTCCTGCAGAAACACCAATGATGCCTGGTTCAGCAAGAGGGTTTCGGAAAAGTCCTTGCATAACCACACCACAAATCGCAAGGATGGCACCAATGAACATGCATAGGATAGTGCGTGGTAAGCGTATTTCGTTAATGACTAGTTGGATGTGAGGAGCAAGGTCAGACCCTGCTCCGCTCAGGCTTCGTAGGCTGTCTGCGAAGCTGATATTCATGGGACCTACTGTGATTGAAGCTACAGCTATAAAGGCTAATATACCGGATAAAGCAAGTAGAATAGTAGATAAAGGGATACGTCTTAACAGCATTGAATCTCTCTACGGGTATAGTAACTCGTTTAGGCGTTTAGCTTCAGATAGGCTTTTTAGACCCAAACCACCGACTAATGCGTGACCATCAATCGTAACGATGTTCTTAGTCATACCTGCTGGCGTTGCAGCAAGTAGCGGCATCGCTTTTAAAATTGCATCAGCGCCACCCATAGTCTGGTAACTACGGCCACTCACTAAGATAACGTCTGGTTGCATTTCAACCATAGCTTCTGTTGATAGCGGCTTGTATGAAGACAGTTTACTTGCTGCTGGGTTCTCACCGCCGGCGAGAGTAATAATGGCATCTGGTGTCGTTTCTGAACCTGCAACGTTTGCGGCACGACCTTCATGAATCAGCAAGAAAAGGACTTTCTTTTTCTCCGCTTTTTCTGGTTGGTTGCCTTCTAGGGCTTGAACTTGTGCTTCAACTTCTTTCTTTAGTGTTGTGGCTTCAGTTTCACGATGCATGATGCTAGCAATTTGGTCGATACGATGAATCAAACCATCAACGTTTGCTTCTGTATTTACGACCTCAACGTCGACACCTGCTGATTTTAACTGGTCAAGCGTTGTATTCGGGCCCATTTCATCAGAACCAATCACCTTTGTTGGGCTCAGAGCTAATAAGCCTTCCGCGGATAGACGACGGTGATAACCTACTTTAGGTAACTCCATTTCTTTAGGAAGCTGACTCGTCACGTCAACTGCGACTAGGCTTTCTTTTGCATCAAGGGCGATGAGGAGTTCAGTTACCGCACTACCTGCACTGACAACTCGTTCCGTTGAAAGGGCTTCGTTAGCAAATAGGTTCGCACTTGCAAGCATAGTCACTGCTACGGTTAAGGCGGTACGAACTGGCAATAGTGTTTTGTTCATGAGTTTATTCTCTGTCTTATGTTCTTTTTATTGCGACTCTTCAGTTAACAACTGAGTCGCCTGAATTCCGTTTTCTTGTAAAAAGCCAAGAAGCTTAACGAGGGATTGAATATCAGCGGTTTTTTCTGCGCCAATCACAATAGGTTTGTCGGTTGATTTGCTCTCTTCGAGTAAGGCAAGAGTAAAGTTTTCCCAGTCGATATACGTTTTCCCATTGATAGCCCAAAAAGGTTCTTCTTTGAGGATGTTGACCGTAATGGATTGTTTATCAACTTCGGTAACGGCCTGAGAATCTGTACTTGGTAAACTGACATCCAGAGAGTCGAGCTTGACTGCTGCAGTCAACATCAAGAACACCATTACAATAAAGATAATATCCAGTAACGGGGTTAGGTCCGGTGTTAAACCATGGCTGTTATTGTCTTGAGGTGCTTTAATCATGAGCTTCTCGCCTCAACATGATCAGCAACCGTTGCGATTTCTTTGTTGTTTTCTGGAGAAACGTGTTGCAAAGAAATGCCTTCTAACCAGAGGTTTACATAGTTCAGTGTGTGCTCAAGCTTAGCGATAACGCGATCAGCCCAAAGACCAATCAGTTGTGCGCCAGAAATTGCGGGCAATGCAATGATCAAACCCGCTGCGGTCGTTCGCATTGCCAGACCTAGGCCATCAGCCAGATCGTTTGGCGTGATGTTACCTGTAGAAGACGCAATGCCTTTAAACATATCGATCAGGCCAAGAACGGTACCTAACAGCCCGATTAGAGGACTGATCACACCAATGAGTGTCAAAAGGCGCAGACCGGAATGTAATTGATGACGCTTTTCTTGCAACCAGATTCCTGCCGCGTCTTCACGAAGTGACTTAGAGAAAGAATGGTGAGCAAGTAACATCGCGACACCACGATAAAGAAGAGGTCGCTTGCCAGAAAGATCGTCTGCAAGTGCTTCGATGTCTTTGCTGTTTGTTGGGTCTAGGGTTTTGAGCTTTTGACGAATTGCTCTTTTGCCTACTCCAAGACTAACAAATACTTGGAAAAGTCTTTCCGCAATGATCATGACTGTTAAAGCAGAACAAATAATTAAAGGCCAAGTCATAAGACCAAATTGGGTTTGTAAATGTTGTAGCTGTTCCATTATCCATCCAACTTAAAACGAACTGGGATTTGAACGCGGTGAGCAACTTGTTGCCCGCCAGAAATATGTGGTGAGAATTCCCATTGCTTTATCGCACGTAGCGCTGAAGCATCGAGCATTTCTGCACCGGAAGATTCAATAAGAACTTGTTTTACTTGATTGCCATTTGCATCAAGCCAAATTTCGTATAGTGCAACACCTTGAATGCCACGCTTACGAGCTGAACGAGGGTAGCGAGGCTGAACTGGTTGGGAGACAAAAGCTGGCTTATCGACTAGTACTGGTTCTGAAGTCGCACCTTTTGATTCATTTGTTGGTGCGGCTTTTTGCTCTTGTACTGGTTCTTTTGCGACTTTCTTCTCTACTTTTTCTTTTGGTTCCGGATCTTTTTTAGCCACTGGTTTCGTTGGTTGTGGCTTTTTAGGTGGCTTGATTGGTTCAGGTTCCTTTTTTACCGGTGGTTTTTTCTTTACAGCTTCTTTTTTAACGACGGGTTTTTCGATCGGCTTTTTAACTGGTTCTGGCTTAGGTTCCGGTTGCTTCTTGGTTTCAGTTTGCTTCTTCTCGACTTCCTCTTGAGGAGCCGGTTGCGCTTTAACAGGTTTAGGAGCCGAGACCAAATTCAGGCTTACTGTGCTTGCCGGATTTCCTGCAGGCATCGCAAAAACTTTTGTCTCTTGAGAGACAAAAAGAAGCGCTGCATGAATCGCAAGTGAGGCGCCTCCGGCAATGACATATCTTTGTAGGTTCACGGGTAAATCTCGGTGTTGCTAATAATTATCAAGTTGGGACTGATTATCACTTACAAAGGAAATAAGATCAATTATCAATTGCATTATCATTACGCGCAAATTATGATCTTTGCAGTTTTTTTGAAATGAGCCTCAATCCTTTGTGTGGTGGGCTTTAAGTGAGTAAATATGAGCGTCGATATTTATAAATTTGACGAATCAATCCTTGGGAGTGATAGCCCGGATCCATTGCGCTTTGCTTTTGTGAAAAAGCACTCTGCGCATGCAGGTGGTAGTAGCATGCCAGTGCCGCCGCCACAACAAGGAGATATTCTTTCAAGGATTACGTCTGAAACGACGGTAAAGAACAATAAGCGTTGCTTGTACATTCACGTTCCATTTTGTCGTGTGCGTTGTACTTTCTGTAACTTCTTCCAAAATGCTGCCAGCCGTAAGTTAGTCGATGAATACTTTGATGCTCTGATGAAAGAGCTAAAAGAGAAAGCGGCGATGCCGTGGACGCAAAGTGGCATCTTCCATGCGGTTTACATCGGCGGTGGTACGCCTACTGACTTATCTGCAGACCAAGTTCGTATTCTAGGCCAGGCCATTCACGACTATTTCCCTCTCGCAGCTGACTGCGAAATTACACTTGAAGGTCGTATCAACCGATTCTCAGACGAGTTATATCAAGGTGCGCTAGATGGTGGATTCAACCGTTTCTCATTTGGCGTCCAGAGCTTTAATACCAAAGTTCGTCGTAGCGCTAAACGTCTAGATGACCGTGAAGATGTACTTCAGCGAGTAAGTGAGTTGGCGAAAGAAGACAAGATCCCTGTCATCATCGATTTGCTTTACGGCCTGCCTTATCAAACGAAAGAAGTTTTAGAGCAAGATCTTAAGGACTTTTTGTCTACAGGCGCTCATGGCTTGGACCTTTATCAGTTAGTGGTTGGTGGTACAGCGCCAATGCTCAATTTAGTTGAAAAAGGCAAAATGCCGCCACCAGCAACGACACCGGAAAAAGCGGGCATGTACGAGCTTGGCGCTAAGTTTATGGCAGAGCACCGCATGAAGCAGCTTAGTGTTAACCACTGGGCGATCGATAACCGTGAACGCAGCTTATACAACAGCTTAGCGAAGACCTATGCAGAAGTATTGCCTGTCGGTTGTGGTGCGGGCGGTAACATCGGTGGTTACGGCATGATGCAGCACCGCACGCTAGACACTTACGTTAAAGCTGTAAATGAAGGGCAGAGCACCATCGCAATGATGATGAAGCAAAGCCCACTTGAGCCGCTATTCGCAGCGCTGAAGTCTGGCTTTGATCGAGGCATTGTTCAGGCGAGCAAGTTGCCAACATTTATGGGTGAAGACACCTTTAATTTCCTGATGCCACTATTCAAAGTTTGGCATGACAAGGGCTTAGTTGAGCTACAAGAGCGCAGTTTAGTACTGACGTTAGCAGGTAGCTTCTGGGCTGTGTCTCTGGCTCAGGCATGTATTCAAGTACTGACTTCTGAAATGAACGAAAACGTACCAAAAGTATCTAACAATTAATCTGAAAGAAATGGAAAAAACAATGGAATCAATTAAGCAACAGGTCGAAGCCCTACTAGAACAAGAGCCGCAACTACTCCCAGCAGCAATGGCTGAGCGCCTTGGTGTATCAGAGTTTGAAGTGGTAGCTGCACTTCCTCAAGAGATGGTTGCAGTAGCTCCTGGTGAGCAAGCACAAAGCATCTTAGAAGGTCTTGTTGGTTTTGGCCCAGTAACAACTATCGTTCATTCTTTTGGTTCTATCTTTGAAGTAAAAGCGCCGTTCCCGAAAGGTAAAGTGGCTCGTGGTTACTACAACCTTATGGGCAAAGAAGGTGAGCTTCATGGTCACCTAAAACTTGATAACGTGAAAAACATCGCGCTAGTCAGCAAACCTTTCATGGGGCGCGAGAGCCATTATTTTGGTTTCTTCTCTGAGTGTGGCAGCAACATCTTTAAGATTTACCTAGGCCGCAACGAGAAGCGTGAGCTAATCGAAGATCAAGTAACAGCATTCCGTGCAATGCAAGCAGAGTTCAACAAGTAGTCTCGAATGAGCATGACACTGCACTAATTCGTTAGCGCAGTGTCATTTATTAAAGAATAACCGAGTTAAAACTCGGAACAACAAACAAGTAAAGTTAGGTATCAAAATGGATCAGCAAGTTAAACAAGAGCGTTTACAAGGTCGTCTAGGACCAGAAATCAAGGAATTTCGTCAGGAGCGTCGTACCATTCAATTAGCAACCGTTGATGCGGAAGGCCGTCCAAACGTAAGTTACGCACCATACGTTCAAAACCAGGAAGGTTACTTCGTTCTTATTTCTCAGATTGCTCGTCACGCACGCAACCTACTAGAGAATCCAAACGTATCTTTGATGATGATTGAAGACGAAGATTCATCGAAGCAGTTATTCGCTCGTAAGCGCCTAACGTTTGATGCGGTTGCATCTGTTGTTGAGCGTGATACAGAGATGTGGCAACAAGTTGTTGGTCAAATGAAAGATCGTTTTGGTGAGATCATTGATGGTCTGAGCCAACTAGAAGACTTCGTTCTGTTCAACCTAAAAGCAGAACAAGGTCTATTCGTAAAAGGCTTTGGTCAAGCTTACCAAGTATCAGGCGATGATCTGGTTGATTTCGTTCACCTTCAAGAAGGACACAAGAAAATCGAAAACGCATAAGCCGATTTTCTAACTTATGATCGTCTAAACGGATGTGAATGCCCAAAGGGAGTTAGGTTATACTGACTCCCTTTTTTATTAGAGCAAAAGCACAGAGAAAGAGCATGAGACCAGTAAGCAAGGAACTTGGCGAGATTTGTTACCCATTCATCTATGAAGACAGCCCAGTATGTGACTTTGAAATCACTGCTGATGAGTTGTGTAGCCGAATTGGGCTGGTTCTATCGATGGAACTCGATGACTTTAGCCGGGACATACTGACTCGAATGCAGCCAAACGTATACCATGTGAATGGCTCTATCCGCGGAAAACTCGCGATTACAGAAGCGAAAGTGGATGAGCTAAAAGCCGATTACGATGCAATCAAGGCTCGTATCGATGGCGGCTTTAAAGGGTTTGTGCTTCCTGGCGGCCACCCAACGTCAAGCCAATTGCATCTGTGTCGTTGCCAAGCAAAGAAGGTGGTTCGTGCATTGGTTGCCGTTGAACATTCAGGTAAGAAACAACCCGCTCCGATTTTGTTCCGCTATTCAAACCTGCTCGCGAATGTGCTCTACAGTTTGGCGTCTTACATCAACCACACTTATCAAGTCGAAGAAACTGAGTTTGTGTCTCGCAGCTACACAATGCCAAGTAAATAGGCAAAATATCACCTAATAGTCTGAATTTAATGACTTTAAGCTAGCCGTCGCAGAGTTCTCATTCGAGTGCTGTAATTGCCTTTACCCATCTTTCTGTCTTTGTTTGAATAACGATTAAAATTGATTCAGAGGAAGGAAGCGATGGGTTTAGTTGTTGGGGGGCCTTTATTGATTTGGCTATTTTGCGCGCTATTGTCTATCAGAGCGGGGTTTGTGTTGTTTGCAGGGCAGCATTTTTCGAGTGTTCTGATTGCTATAGCGTTAGCGGTGGGTGTGACAGCTTCTATAGTTTTCTACAACTGGTATTCGATTGCGAAAAGGGAGGAGGTTTACTTTTTCTCTCTTTCAATGGAATTGTTGTGTCGACCCGCATTGATTATGCTGGCGGTTATCGCGATAGGACTGTATTTCTTCGGCGGAGGGTTATTGCTCAATAGTCACATCAAAATGTTCGTTTTTGTTGCACTGTTTTCATGTTCGGTAGCAAGTATCACGAGTTTGTTGACTGCCGAAAAAGTTATTGATGTATACCAGATCAAGCAAACTTATTAGATATGATTAAGAAGCTATCGCTTTTGCTTCCAGCTCTTTTGCACCGCGCAGCATCGCTTCAATCAATTCCCCAGCGTTGAATTTCTCTAATGCCTCGTGAGCGCCAACTTGGTGAGCTCGATCAACACAAATCTCGCTTGATAGAGACGTGTGAAGAATGCGGTAAGAGTTATTCAGCGCAGAATCATTTTGAACTTCAAACGCAAGTTCATAACCATCCAGCCCCGGCATTTCAATGTCACTCACTAAAAGGTCAATTGGGCGGTTCGCTTCTGCATCTCGCTTCATCAAATCGAGTGCGTCTGAGCCATTTTTACAGATTTGATACGGGATGTTGATGCGGTTTAGCGCGTCGCTCAATTGCTTGCGAGCGATAGAAGAGTCGTCCACCAAAAGGATATTCAAGGCTTTCAAACGCTCGCGCTCGATGTCTGTAAGCATTGGAATCTTGGTATTCTCGTATTGCGGGTAGATCTTAGAAAGCAAAAGCTCCACATCTAACATTTGTACGATCTTCTCTTCATAGCGAGTAATACCCGTTACAAAGATATTATGACCCGCACTTGATGGCGGTGTTTCGATAGATTTCCAATCACATTCAATGATTTTCTCGATACTTCGCACCATAAATGCCACCACGGTACGTAGACAGTCCGTCACGATCAAATAGCAATTATTGTATTCTTCTTCTTGGATAGGGCGGAATCCAATAGCTGCCGCCATATCAATGACTGGCACCGTCAAATCACGAATGGTCACAGTGCCAATTACATGATGGTGTGAATAGGGAATTTTGGTGGTCGGCATATAAGGAACAATTTCACGGACTTTAAGTGTGCCAATTGCGAAGTTCTGTTGCAGGGTGAGTTTAAACACCAACATACCTTGAGATTGGTTCGCTTTACTTGCGACTTTTGCCATGAAAATAACCTTATCAATATAACTGATTTATCGAACTAATCTAATCTTATAAGGCGACAGCTTCAACCGTAGAGCATAGAAAAGTGAGCTTTTTAGGAAATAGAGCAAGTTAAGTGAGAAATCGAGCAGAAGAACGAATAAGTTTTCATCAATTTGTAAGGTGGTGCTTGTCATCTTTAGATGAAGATAGCGTCTGATTAACAGAAATAATTGGCGATGATGGGACGTTTCGGTAAACTTGCGCCATCAGAACAGTGAGAGACAGACATATGGCAAATACTGCAGCTGCTTTGCACATCCTTGTAAAGCATAAAGAGCAAGCTGAAGACATTATCCAGCAACTGAAAAAAGGCGCGAAGTTTCAGGCTTTGGCAAAGAAATATTCAACTTGCCCATCTGGTAAACGTGGTGGCGACCTAGGTGAGTTTCGCCGTGGTCAAATGGTGCCACAGTTCGACAAAGTTTGTTTTTCTGGTGAGGTTCTTACTCCACACCTAGTCAAAACCAAATTCGGTTGGCACGTTGTTAAAGTACTATACAGATTATGATGCACTTATGATCTGTGAGTTAATATGAATAATAACAAAGCATTAGCTGTACTATATGTTCGTTTTTCGACAAAAAAGCAGGAAGCTGGTGACAGTCAACGTCGCCAAATCGAGAGTGCGGAGCAATGGTGTGAACGCAACAACGCCGAGCTTTCAGCTCAAACGTATGAAGATTTAGGCGTCTCTGCGTTCAAAGAGGGGGGCAAACGTCCAGCCCTTGAAGATCTGATTAACGCGATACGCATGGGTAAAATCCCACGTGATAGCTACTTGCTGATTGAAGACCATGACCGCTTAAGTCGACGTGGTTGGCGCTACACTCAAGACCTTGTATATCAGTTAGTTCAACTAGGCGTGCGTTTAGTAATGCTGAAGACTGGTGTTGTTTACGATGCAGACAACATCAACAACATTGCTGATAACATTGTATTGATGATCTCGGCTGAACGGGCGCATCAAGAATCTGAGCGCAAGTCACACCTCATCAAAGCAAGTCGCGAGAAAGCCCGAAGAGATAAGAAGGTTACAGGGAAGTTACCTGCATGGGTATCAAGAGACGGTGACGGCTTCACTTTCAACGACAAGAAAGCGACAATTCAAGAGCTTATCAACTGTAAACTATCTGGAAAATCCCACCAATCAACCGCCAAACACCTCAACTCACTTAAAATGACAACTGGAAATGACTCTGCTTGGTCTGCAAGTGGTGTACGCGCTATCGTTCAAAATCATGCACTTTATGGTGCAAAAGCTTACTTTGACACAGGCAAAGATGGTCGAATGAATAAAGAGCCGATTGAAATCGTGTCTGACATTTTTCCCGCCTTGATTACGTATGAGCAATACCAAGTTTTGAATAAAAGACAACAAGCAGGAAGAACATCTAAACGCGGTGCGTATTCAAGGTTGTTAAAGTGTGGTGCTTGCGGTGGAGCAATGACTACTCGAACGAGTAACTACAAAGGGAAACCTCGCGCTTACAAGATGTGTGTCAAAGCGACTGAAGGGAGTTGTAACCAAGTTGAGCGTATTCGAGAGCCTGAAGTTTATCTGAATGAAGCTCTTCACTATTTGAAATATGAATCTAGTTCAACTCTATACGTAAGTAGAACTTCAGAGTATCAACAACGACTTGAAACGCTAAACGCTACAGTAGACTTGTTAACAAAGAACGGAAACATAGAAGCACTGGCTCGTGTCTATACCGATATTAAAGAAGTCTCGGACTTGATAGAAGAAAGTAAAGTACTCGACCAGAATAACGTAGATGTAAAAGTTGATTTTAGTCTTATCTCAAGTATTGAAGATGTTGAACAACGTAACATTGAGTTGAGAAAGGTTCTCCGAGAGATACGTTTCTACTGTATTGAAAAAGTTGGTCAAACAAGTAAGTGGAAAATCGTGATTGAACAGATCAACGGCATCAAGAAGTACCTTGTTTTAGACCAGAAATACGGGTTTGGGAATACAGTAGTAGACTACGCTTCGTTGTTGACACAGGGAACAGAAGACAACAGGGAACCATGGGAAATTGAAGACTCTGAAGAATGGGAGTCGTATAGCTACTAGAACAATACAACCAGTTTAATAGAGAGCTTCGGCTCTCTATTGCTCAAACAACGAATTAGCATCGGTGCGGAGCACGACACACAAATCCCTAATCATCTCGTCGGTTACTCGAATCATTCCACTTTCAATCTTGGCAAGCTTACTACGTGTCATATCAATGCCACGCAGACTACATTCACGCTCTACATCTGCTTGAGACCAATCCCTACTTAACCGTATCTCTTTGATTCTAATGCCAGTAATGTTCTTTTTTTCTGTGACTTGGTTCATGATTTCTTCTGCACCATTATGGGTGCAGATAGGGTTACATATAAGATAAAGATGAATTGCACCCATATGGGTGCTTGATGTTTTTATTTGAGGTGTTTATGAACAATGAAGTGAAAAAAGTGCAATTTATTAAAACTGGTGTAGTCAGTGCGTTATCGGTAGTTGTATTGGCTGGCTGTCAAACTACTACAGTGCAGAGAAGTGCTGAGAAGCAAATTGAAGACAATCGATATCAATTTGTTAAGAACCCTAAAACGGTTGAAGAAGTATTTGGTGACATGACTTGTAACGAGTTTATGCAAATAGACAAAGGTCAGAAAGTTGAACGTTTTGGCGATTTGAACTCTACTGGGTTATTAATAAAACAACGTAATGCGGCTTATATTACTAATTCAATGTTGGCTGCCATTCATTGGGACAAGCGCAGATTCAATCACCCATACGGCAATACGTTGAGTGCTGAAACTACGAGAGAGTGCTTAAAAAAGGGTAGTGAGTCACTTGTTCATCAAGTGATTTCAGAGTCTAAGTTTTTAACACCAGATGTGATGACCGATCACGGCGACTACAAAGTAGCGAGTACAAATGATGTTCTTTATGCTGTGTATACAGGCTCTAAAGAAAGAAACGCAGTACTTCAAGTGATTCCTAGCGCGATGCCTAAAAAGGGGAGCCGAGAATATAGAAATAGAGATAAAATAGCTAAGATTAACTCATTCTACATTCATACAGATATTAAGTGTGAAGACATGAATTACTACAATGTTTTGCCTAGTATCAACAATAAAAAGTATTACGTTCAGAACACTTGTGGTGAAAACAAAAGAATGCGTACGTTCGTTAGATACAATGCTGGTGATAAGTCTGCTTTGAATCTTCATGAACTCATTTCAAAAACGAATGACGACATCGTTATTGATTATGATGGAATGAAAACCTATCGTTTTAGTTCAAAGGGTTATACTGCTGCTTTGAATCAAGGAAGAAAATTAAATCAAGTGTTTCAGTTTGGCTATGAAGATGAATGGTTTAATTACAAAGTGAAGCAATCTGCTTTGTTAAACAAGTAAAAAACAAGACTCGTCTTTATTAAATTTTACTTAATTAACGTCGTATTCAATAAAAGCCGCCTAAAATGGGCGGTTTTTTATTGGTTTCAATCTGTTGAATAAATATATCTGTATTAATGAACAGGTTGAACAAGTATGAAAAAAGAAAATCTTCATTTCACTGATAATGAGAAAGCCAAAGAAGCAGGGCGACGCAGTGGTGCTGCGAGGCGCAAGAAAGCCGCGGAACTACAAAAGCTAGAACGCAAAGCAGAATTGCGAGACATCGAAAATCGAGAGAAGAAGTTAAAAGATATGTCAATGCCTTTGACTGGTGCTGGTGACATCGACACAAGTCAAATTCTTAAAATGGTATTGTCTGGTGCGTTTGGTGTAGTACTAGCTGAAAGAGCAATCACAGCGATCTGTGAAGCTGAGATAAAACGGGTTACTAACCGTGCGTCCAAGTTGGAATTATCAATCATCAATGACTTATCGCGGTCGGAAAAAGAAGCTCTTCTTGCTTCACTTGAAGCTGATTTGGAGGCGTTATGAGTTTCTTAAATTTAGTTCGAACCAATAGCATCAAAGAAGAAGATGAACAGGGATGGACGGGCAATTCTCTTGATTTGCTGAGAATGGTAGGTTCTTTAGACGAGCATCGTCGAGGACAACTTAAAGATCCAAAGTACCAAGAAGAAGCAGAGAAACGGATCAACGCTATTCGAAAGAAGATGAAGCAACACGAGCAAAGTCGCTTGGTGTCGCAAGAAGAGGCGTTACTTGAGCAATCAGAGCGAGAACGGAAACGTAGAGAACTACTTGAACAACTCGGAGGTGTGGATGAATAAGGTACTAGCAGGGCTTTTGGTCATATTAATGCCTTTAGCGATTTCGAATATTTCATTTTCAAACAACTATGGTCAGTTGAACTCGACTCTTGATACCTTGGCGACACAACAAAAAGTGGTGTTGGAGAGAACAGATATCATTCTTGATGACATTTATCTTGTAAAGGCAACGACTAAACACAATGGTGAGCGAATAGAGTCACTTGAAAGACTGATTGCCGATTAAAACTAAGCCCTCGTAGAGATACGGGGGGCTTTTTTGTATTCTTTTGACTACTGTCTAAGAACACACTTAGATGAATACGGTAACTGTATTCATTACGGTTGCTATCGGCCATGAATACAGCCTATTGTAGTCGTATCTAGAGTTCAATGAATACGGTGAGTGAAATATGAGCAAGGTCGGTTACATTCGTGTGTCTACGGTACAACAAAATATAGTTCGACAATTGGACGGTGTTGAACTTGATAAAGTGTTCGTCGATAAATGTAGTGGTTCAACAACTGATAGGGAAGAACTCAAGCGTTTAAAAGAGTATGTACGTGAGGGTGACACGGTTGTTGTTCATGATATCTCACGTCTTGCTCGTGATATGAAAGACCTACTAGGTTTGATTGAGTTCTTTAACAATAAATCAGTAGCGGTTCAGTTCATTAAAGAGAATATGTTGTTCAGTGCTGACAAAAGCAACCCAATGAATGAGCTATTACTGAACCTACTAGGATCTGTCTATCAGTTTGAGCGTCAAATGCTTCTTGAACGTCAGGCTGAGGGTATTGCTAAAGCAAAAGCGGCAGGTAAGTACAAAGGTCGTACTGCCACAGTAGATAGGCAAGCTATCATTGATTGCCTCGAAAGCGGGCTATCGATTCGCAAAACTGCTCAGAAGCTAGGTGTCGGCGTGTCTACAGTGCAAAGAGCGAAAGCCAACTTAACGCAATTATATTAACCATGTTTCATATCTATGAGATTGTTTTTTTACAATAAGATATTGAAAAATAAAAATAAAAAAAATTTTTCAATTTATTTTGTTTAGAACTCTATTTTGGCCGGTTAAGGTATATACACGTCACAGGGAAGTGCGAAACGTATATTAAACAACAGCTTAAAATGAGAGTTCTACAATGTATATTAAACAAGCACAATCACTCGACGATATGCTTCTTTCTGATTCGAATAAGAAACAGCTAGAGATTATCGCAAAAATGAAAGGTTTCTTTCTGATTCACAGTAATAGCACAGGATCAGGCAAATCGCTTGCAGCAAAAATAGTCGCTGATTCTATTTCTGACTCAGCGTTATTTATTGACGCTTCATGCGCACAGTCAGCTAAGCAGATCGACAATTTAGATAGAAAATTAGCGATGCATGATCTATCGAATTGCTCACCAGTCGTTGTCATTGACGAAATTGATAAACTGAGTTCGCAAAAACTGCAAGCAATATCATCTGCTTACAATAAGTTTTCAACGCGTACTAATTGCGTAGTCATCATGACAGCAAACGCTATAGATAAAATTCCCGCTAACTTACTGTCACGAGTAAACGGCATAGATTTTAATCAGTCAGATAACGAAGAATTAGTAATTGCTAAAGTAGCAGAGGTTGTTGATAAAGAAATCGAAGATAAGCAATTAAATAGCAAATTTATGCAAATTATTCGCATGATTCTCAGTGCGTCGAACGGTGATATTCGCAAAGTGTTTGCATACACAGAGAAGTATCTCCTTACGCGTGAAATTGACAAAAATCCGCTTATTTCTTCAGGCTATTAAGGTAATGTTATATGAATGTTGTTAAATTAGATGATTTTATTGAACAGTCAGAGCTACAAAGTATTGCAGAATGCACTGATAGTCTGCAGCTCGTAGAGAAATATTTCGAGCAGTCTGATATTCGCTGGGGCTTTTGCCGCTTCACGAAAGATAAGATGACACTTACGCCGAGTGAGCTTAATGCAGACATTCAGCTCTGGTTGCAGCGTAAAAAAGTTGATGTATCGTTTCACAAGCCACGCTATGTAAAAGCTGCGTTAACTCAATATGACGTGAATATGTACGATGCGACAATTGATCAGCTTCGAGAGCGCTTGAAATACGACGATACGCTCTCAGATGAGTTTGTAAAGCTGAAAAAACATGCACAATTCAGTGATGATGACATACTAATTTTCAAGTCTTGGGTTTGGAATGTTAAACGCACAATTAACAAATTAGAGAAAGAGCAAGTGCCGATGCCTCTTTTGTTCGCTGTTGAGCAACGCTTCGGTAAGAGCACGTTCAATCAAAAACTGTATGAGCCAATCGCTGAGTTAGCGTTGAGACGTGATGTCTCTAGTATCAAAGACACATTCGGCAACGGCTTGTGGCGAAAGCTGCTTGTCGTTGATTTTGATGAAATATCTTCGATCAACAACTCCATGCTCTCTAAATTTAAAGAGTGGTGTTACGCAGATAAGGTCGCTATGCGAAATCCGAACACATCGACGATATTGCAATTTGAGAAAGTAACAAATGCGATAGCGTCAAGTAACGTAGATGTTAGCGATATTTTAAAAGACTCAACGGGCTCGCGTCGTATTTGGCAAGTTAACTTGAAAAAGCCGCTTTTCGACGCATTAGAGCACGTAAATTTCGAAAACTTATGGCGATGCGTCGATGAAAACGCAGAATGTCCACTGTACGTAGACAATCATATTGAGCGAATTACACAAATTCAGTACGAAACTCAGCGTTGTCGTTCATCGGTTGAAATCTGGCTAGATGAATTTCGTGAGACTAATGTTCAAGAATCGTATAAAGCGTTAGAGCTTTTTGCGTTGTATGACTCATGGCGTAAAGTTAACAAAGAGAAAAGCTTGTCGAGCACTGCATTCGGCAAACAAGTTGTACAGCTCGGAATTGAGCGACGACGCAAAAACTCAGGCAATTATTACTTTTTTGATGTGTAAAAAGTGATTTAACAACTATACATACTATACACGCTCTACACGTTTACGTGTAGGCGGTGTATAGAGTGTAGGGTTTCAACTGTCTAGCATTTCAAATTGAGATTCTTCTTCAGACCAATCTTTACGCTTTAGTGCATCAGATGCGATTCGGCGTTGTTCGCTTTCAATTAATTGCGCAGTGTTTAAATAATTATTTTCATCAAACATGAGTGGATAGTGTGCTTTAATTTTATCAAGCGTGAATCTTTTTGGTAACAATGTCATCCCTCTGTCTAATAACTGAACAATCATTTCCAGTTCGACAATATGACAAGGCTTAACTAATGGCTTGATTGCCTTTAGTAAATCTCGATTATAATTCACCGCGAGTGAGCCTATCTTTTCATCAATAGCTTTCTGCGGTAAGCTTACTTCTTGAATTTCTATGCATTCAGTGTCTGGCTTTTCAATTTTCGTTTGCCTTAGTAATCCCAGCGCAATTTCAGCCGAAACCGATTTTGTTATTTCTAGTTCAGCATACAACTGAGAAATTAAGGCATCTTGTTCTTCAATTCGCGCAAGTAATGCAGTGTTCGGGTCAGTTTTTACAATATTTTCGCTATTGCGTTTAGTTAGCTTCAAAGGGCAAGGGTTGAAATAAGACTCAGGTTTTGTTTGCTTTGCGATTTCTGTGCAAAATTCTCGGTAAAGTGGGTCATGATGACCACTAACAAAAATTCGGTCGCTTATTTTTAAACAAGAAACGGTACGCTCACACATATCAACAACGAATATAAAACTGGTTTTCTCATCAAGGATGAATAGATGTTGATTATCGGTAGCTGTATAAGTCGCGTTGATGTTCATTCCTTGCAGACGTTTTGACATCATTTGTGCATGGCTTTTACTTGAAATCGTGCGAAGTTGAGTAAACAAGCTAGATTCGTTTTGAGCTAATTTTGCTGTAGCTACTTTCTGGAAGGTTGTGTTCTTACGTGGAGTGCGAGTATTCGCAAGTGACAAGTTGACGGTGAAACCATCATCGTTTTGAAAAAGGGAAATTTGTTTATACATCTGTTTTGTTCTCATATTGAGTAAAAATACAGTGCGCTAACACTGGTCAATAGAGATGTAGGGTGCGAGGGGTGTTAGCGCACCGCCTCGCGATTCAATATGAGTCAAAAAGAACTCTTGCACAACATCTCTATTGTACAAGAGTATTTATACTTCTAAACTTTTGATTTTGGCTATTATTGACTGGATTTAACTATTAATCTGACAGTTTTGATTGATATAAGGTATTAACTGGCGTGTCAATTGCGTGTCAGTCTAATGGCTCATTCTGTATCAAAAGAGTATCAATTGCTCTTCTATGTCGCATCAAAAGCGTATCATTTGCTATATCAAGCCGTATCATTTGCGTATGAGTCTAGCGAGCTGAAGCATTGATATGCCTAGGTTTAGACGGTGTAAATAAAAGCAGAGGATAAGAACTGTAGAAAAAGAAAGAACAGGAGAAAAAAGAAAGTCTTAATAACTATAAGGGAGAGCGTTAAAAACGGGATGAAAATGTTTTGGTAGGTCTTTAATTGGGGCTTCGCCCGTTCGCCTTCGGCTCACCTTGTTATCGCTTCGCTTTCATCAAATAGATGGTCTTGCGGTAGCACTACGTGCTACCGGACAGTTTAGCTTGTGATTGTTTGTTGGTTATCTTTGACTTGTAAAGCGTTAGCTAGATGCTCTTCAATGCGATTTCAGACGGTTTCACTGGCTAGCAGTACGCTTTGTCGAATGAGTCTTTAACGTCGTTTAGAGTCGGTTCTAGATATTAAATTGCTTTCTACGCAGGTTTGCTTCACCACAAGCACAGTTGAAAATTTGCTAATTCATTTCATTCGTAAAACCTCTCGTTTTGTTAAGCCGCTTCGGCTGTTTCTTGTTTTGATAAATACAACAAAAACGAACAAGAGGTAACAACATGCTTTGTCCAAGCTTACTTTCAAGTCAAAATGTCGATCCAGAAGAAAGTCTTTCCAGCCAACAAATTGACCGACAGTTCATGATCAAGCAAATATTCCAGCGAATGAACGAAGTCAATAAAAAAAGAAAGAATGGTTTAACTAATGCTGACATCAAGTACTTTGAACGTTTAATCACCGCTATTGAAGAGTGGAGCGACGAAGAACTACTTGATCTGGCATCTGAGCCTAGCGAGTTCAGAAAATTGATGCGAGGATGGTAGAGGTATGCTTGTGAATCAATCAGAGCCGCGCAAGGTGAAACTTCAGCTGTACTAACTCATACACAATCTGGCAGATTTGATTATACAGTGTGACTTAATCGTACACCCATACTCGACATCACACAGCTCACTTATGGACAATTTCGCGTTACGAATCGAAACAACACCAAACCCATTTGCACGAGAATATGTATGGCAAAACTCAATCTCATTGGCCAATTTTGATGAACCACGACAATATTGCGATAGCGAGCTTATGAGAGCATTGAAAAAATAGGGGGGACGGCTGTACGTGAAATTATCACTCGTGTTTTTCAGTGGTGGACTGCTGCAAGCTTTCGCCCTGCTTTTTAACTTGGGGTTTTGTGAATAAGTGTATTTACACATAGAGTAATCGGCATAATCAATATCACAAAATTTAGGTGTAATAGTGTGATAATGGGAGATAAGTTTGTTGATTTAAGAAGTTGATACTCATTGTCTTTTAGGCGTGATATTGTGATGGTTCAGTTGGAAGGTAGTGAGTGATCATGAAGTATTTAGAGTTTCTTAATGCAGCAAGAAAACATAAACATACCAGTGCGGTGCTTAAAAGTGAGCTGCAGCAACATTTAAGTAAAAAGCCTGTATGTAATGGTTCAGTCAAAAGGCTGACATTGAATCTGTATTACATATCAGGTTATGTTATCGAATGTAGTTTAAAATATGGAATCTATGCACTAGCTGGTTATGACAGAGATGGAGATATAAAACACATAAATCAAGGTGGAATTGATTTCAATAGAACAATAAAACACCATCGTTTCAATGTATATGATGATGTCTTTAATTCATTTCATTCAGGACTTGCCTTGGTTGATACTAGAGCCGGAATTTCTCAGGAAGTTATAAATTTATATAACAATTGGGATGCAGATGTTAGGTATGTATATAGTGATATACCACCCAAGTTTAGGTCTAGTGATATACCAAAATATGTAATAAGTTTTAGCGATTATGCTGATCAAATATTTAATCAAATTGAATCTCATATAAGATAGGGTTTCGTGATGATATTATCATTTAAAATATTAGATGAGATTAAAGAAGAGTTAACTAAATTATTATATGAATCAAAAATAATTGACTTTTCTATTGATCTTTCGATGAATCAAAATGCTACTGTTACAGTTGTATCTGATGAAGTTAATAGTTTGGACTCTCTACTATGTATATCTGAAGAATTAAAAAAACATGAGAAATATAATATTAATTATAGTTTTATTTCGAAAGAAGACTACGAGGATGATTCGTACTCTTATCTATTTAAATCAGATAAAGTTAACTATGGATTAAGGAGGGGTTTTAATAACCTACTCGATGGAAGTGAAGTGACGTCAAAAAAGAACACGCCGCTTGTTACATTCTTTAGTTATAAGGGAGGTGTTGGTCGAACAACATCTTTAGCCCTTTTCGCTGGCTATTATGCAAATCTTGGTAAAAAAGTATTCGTTATTGACTGTGATTTCGAAGCTCCTGGGCTATTAAATTTTTTTGGAATATCGCAGTTTGCTAACCCTAAAAGTGGAGTGGTGGAGTATCTTGTTGATAAAAAGTTTTCAAAAGATATGAAATTAGATGAAAACTATGTTTATGAAATATCGGCTTCATATTCTGGAGAGGGACGAATAAACTTATTACCAGCGGGTGATATATTTGGAGATAGTAAATACTACTATTTAGAAGCTTTATCTAGAGTAGATCTTCAAGGTAAAGATATCTTTCTTAAAGACTTTGATACTCTCTTAAAAGATATTGAAGAAGAATATGAACCAGATGTTATACTCGTTGACTCACGTACAGGTTTTAACAATGTTTTTGGTTCTCTGACAGAACTTTCCGATATTACTGTGGGGTTGTGTGGCGATGACCAGCAAAATATTGCTGGAATTGAGTTCCTCTTAGAAAGGTTTAATGAAAAAAGCAGTTCGTCTAAACTTTGTATGGTTCTATCCATCGTATCATCGTCAGTGACAACTAGATTTAGAAAGTTTACAAAGAAAATTGAAGAGTATTGTGATGATGATATTACAATACCGACTTTCTACTTTCAAAGAGAAAGTATGCTGGAGCTTGTCGGCACTGAGTATGAAGACATTGAAGATACAAAATTTTTTATGTCGAGTTCCAGCTCGACCAGTTACTCAAAATTTTTTGATTTCCTAGTATTTGAAATTGATAATATTTCAGGTATGGAGGATGAGCCTATCAATGATGAACCGTCTACGGCTCATGATGAGGCTCAGAACACGATAAATAATAATTTAGATGAAGATATCACTTTAGAAAGTAAATCTAAAAGTTACGATGTTGTTGTTCAAGCTTTAAAAGAAAATATGCCTGACCCATATGCGGAAAATATCGCATATAACAATGATTTCTTTAATAACGACTTTTATATACGACAATGTATGTTAGATCTATTTTTGAACGATTATAATATTCTTCTTGGAGGAAAAGGGACGGGGAAAACTGCGTTTTATAAAGCTCTACAGAATAATGAGTTCTTTAATATTATGGTTGAGAGGGCTGAGAAGAAACATCTTAACTATAATATCATTCATGCAATTGATGATGCTAAGAGTAAAAATTCCAGACATTTTGAAGTTTCTAATTATCTAAAAGACTATCTTGGTGAAGATAATAAAATGAGGAAGTTTTGGACAGTATATCTTTGGCTAACTGTCTATAAAACCGAAAAATTTGGTAAAAGCAACCTTTCTTTCGATATAAAAAATGATCATCATACTTCGATGAAGTTCAAAGAAATTGTTGAATCTGACGATAAATTCCTTCAGATAGAAAATGAGCTAAAGTACGCTGAAGATTCTTTAAGAAGAAACGATGAAAGACTAATCGTCACATTTGACCAACTTGATTTTGTTGTAGATCCATCAGATTGGAGTTTAGGCATCTCTCCATTGATTCGTCTTTGTTCATCCTTTAATTTTGATAGAATTCAACCAAAGTTGTTTTTAAGAAGAGACCTTTATTCTAAACTTGGGAATTTGACAAATAAAAATGCACTTGAAAGTAAGATTATTAATCTTGAATGGTCGCATGAAGAAATGTATGCGTTCCTATTTAAAATTATTTTTGCATATTCGAAAGAAGCGTTTTTAGAGTGTTTAGAAGGTAAAGTTTCAGAAGGGTTTATAAAGTCTCAGATCCTAGCGAGACTTACGAAAAAAAATCAGTTTAATCAACTGCCAGCTGACGAACATATTTTAAGAAAACTAACTGAGGTCTTTTTTGGTAGTAGTCAAAGTTCATGGAATAATGCTTATGATGAACTTTATACTAATATTAAGAATGCAGACCAGACTATTAGCCTCCGACCATTTTTAGACCTAATTAGGCTTGGTATTGAACAGCAGATTCGAGACGGACAGAAACTTAGAAAAGATTGTGTCTTAAGTATTCATTATTGTATGTATAAAAATGTACGAGAACAAGCTGTAGACCGCCACTTTAATGATCTGGCTCTTGAGGCAGGAAATGAAGTAATTAAGTTTTTTGTCGAAGATATTCGAAATAGTAAAGTTGATGATAGACTTAAATGCTCATCCTTACTACAGGCAGAGTTTGAGGAATTGGTTGAAGCTGTTAAGCGCAACCACCCATCACTTAATTTCTATTCGACAACTCATTTTGAAGATATGCTTGTATTGAATGGTATTGTCTTTATTACTTATATTAGCGGCGGTAGAAAAAAATATTCATTCGCTTTTCTATATAAGTATTATTTAGGATTGAAATCCCCTAAGCGGATGAGAAAATCTCGTTAATTGATTTATCGAAAGAGCTATTAGTTCTGGTAGTACTTATAGCTCTTTTTCATTTTATACTAATTGAGGTCACGTTATTCAGGTTTGGATTTAGTGAAAGATTCTGTAGTCGAGCCTAAACCTAGCTGTTTGAGTCATTTTGTTTCTAGTAAGCCATTTACAGAATGTGACACCCTTTAATATTGTGTTTATGTTTGTTTAATTTGGCTCATATTCGCTATACAGTGTTCCGAAAACTGAAAAGGCTTAGTGAATCATGTTCGCTAAGCTTTTGTTTTATTTGGCGCTCCCGACAGGATTCGAACCTGGGACCTGTCCCTTAGGAAGGGGCTCGTAAACGGCTCGATGGTCGTCGTTTTGGGTCGAGCGATGTGTTAGAAAAAGCATAAGAGAAAATAAGTCAAAAGGTGTTGAATTTGAGCGCCTATCTAATCGTTGAAACACAAAAAGGGGCAGAACTGATTTAGGGCAACCTGTCAGGTCCGGTCACATCGGGGAAGTGAAACTGATAGATTGTATCCAGACTAACTCACTTCAGCAAAGTTGACGCTTGACCATATCGTAAACGCTAAGTATCACCTAGTTGATTGGCTTCGGTCTTATTTCATCAAAGAAGGGTTTAGCTTCAACGTATCGTCCGCCAGAGCGCTACAGTATCAAATTGTAGACCTAAAAAAGCGAGCAAATGCTCGCTTCAATCTTCTTCACTCAATATCTTATCGATAACTTGTTCTATCTGCTCAAATGAACCATTCATTCTCGCCTTTCTCAAAGCCACTAAATCAGACAACTTGCCAGTTGAACGGTTAAGAATTGAAGTGGCATCATGTTTTAACAATTCATCGTTAAAGTCAGACACGTCCATTTCCTCTTGAACTCTATCTAGTTCGAACAAAGCATTAAACACGGCAAGTTGAGTAGCGACTTTCGAACCTAGTACAGACTTAATCGAAACGTCACGAGCTAATTGACCGATAGCTGTTGCTGAACAACTAGCTGCTTTAGTTCTCATTAACTGCTTTTCATAGTCAAGAACTTGCTGCGGAGTACGGCAATGAATTACCATCCATCTTAATTCTGAAAGAGCATCTGTTTGACCAGTACTCAAATATTGGCTATTTGCAATGCTATCGTCGATTGCTCTATTGAAGACTCGGAAACTCTGCAACTCAACTGGTTTAACAGTAATGCTTGATTTGAACGTTTGTTCTGTTTCCGTTTCTTCTAAGCGTTCCAATTTCAACTCAGCGGCATATAATGCGGCTTCAAGTTCGGCAATTCGTTTTTGTTCCTTTGATAGTTTCATCTTTACACCATTAGATTACGTTGATTGATTTGAAGCCATTTGCGAAAGGCATAGTTATCTGTTTTAACGACTGGACGAGGCATGCTAGAGTAGTGGTGGCACTCGCGCATAAACTGATCCAAATGTTTGCCATGAAGCAAGTACTTGATATCGTCAGTCAAGTCCTCCATTGAACCTTTAGACCCCATTCGTTTTTCGACTGTTGCAAGATATTCAATCGATTTTTCTTTTAATACGCTTTCAAATTCGAGTTGATATGCCTTTACAACGTTTGGTGACTGTTGCTCAAGTGTCGCTAATCGACTAACGATGCTGTAAAGAAAACCACTGTCCAACGCCGAAGCTGCTTTTTTTAATTCTTGAAAGTACATGTTTTAAATCCCGTTTTTAATGATTATTGTTTGTGCTTTTGCTAGCCAGTAGTTGGCAGCTAATAGATCTTCCCGTTGTGACACCGTAATGTCTTTACGTTCTAGTTGACGTTGAACCCAGTTCTTAAACTGAGAATCAGTAAACGTCATTTGCTCGCGGTCTAACGTTGTTCTACCAACAGCGAACTTAAGATCGTCGTTTGCTTTGTCGTAGGCGTAGAGTACTTGTGACTGCTCTTTAGTTCGTTTGCGTTCTTCATATTCGGCTTGCCTTTGAACTTGCTTTAGTTCATTTGAATGAGCAGATAAGAGTATTTCAAGCTCTTCTTCGTCTAACCAAGTACTCAGTCCACCAGCAACACGACAAGAAGCTTGGAACGCTTCTGGTGCTTGATATTGAATGGCATCAAGAACAGCACTAGCAAGCCAACGATTTGAAGTGTCACGCTGAACGTGATTGAGATTAATCTGCTGCATAACCGAGTCCTTTTAAACGTGCTTTAAATCGATTAACGTACTTGGTTACAGTGTTCCGTGAGCAATTGTTTTCACGAGCTAATGAACTAATCGATTTGATACCAAGACAAGACAATATTGCCAGTTCGGCACTGGCTATCTCATCAAACCGTTCTGGTCTGCCACCCGCTTTTTTCATGTTATTGCCTCTTTTGTAAATTAGAATTGCCGCATTTCGCACCAACCAGCGCGGCTCACTGGGTGGAATCATTCGGTGCAATGAGAAGATGCATTTCTCATTTCATGCTTGTATTTATAAGGGTTATTGAGCAGAGTTTTTTGAGCATGAAAAAGCGCTCGACGTGGTGCGAGGGCTAGAGGGATTAAAGTTTGGCGTTGATGATGAACTGTAGTTGTTTACTAGCGGCTTCTATGTTGTCTATTGCTAGAAATGCTGCTGCCTTTGATGTCTGGTCACAGAGTTTTTCTAGTGCTTCAAGCTTGCGAATGGCTTCAGCGTATAGCTTCTTGTCGATTTTGCCACCACGAGCCAACTTACCGCCTTTAGTGCTTGAACGTCGGTAGTCTTCTAGAGTCGTTAAAAACTGGCTGGTCAGTTGTCTTGTTTCTATCGCAAGGGTTTTAAGCTGCTTAGATTGATTGGCTTGATCGTTGGTGTCGTTAACAACTTCTTTGGCGAGTTGTTGCAGTTCTTCAAATGAAGCAACAAGAGTCGTTGTGTATGAGTTGATCTGGCGACTTAACTTTGTTGCTTCACTTGGCTCAAACAAGCTTGATAAAGCACGCTCAAGTAGTAGTTTGAGTCTTTTGTTGAGTACTTTGCCTGTTTTAGCTGTGTTCTTTCTCAACCATTTACGAGCCAAGTCGATAGCACGAGATTCAGCAAGGAATTCGTCGAATGTTAGGGTGGTTGATGTTGGTTTCATGTAAATATCTCCCGTTTTGAAGATATTTATGGTTAATAAAAAGGAGTTGATGCAATCAACTCCTTAATTACGGTCAAATTTAATAGCTTCAACAAAGACTATACATGATTCAAATCGACTGTAATGCCAGAGTGCTTCATCTCTTTAGCTAATTGATATTGCCAGCCATTTTGATGCAGAATGTAGACAACACCGCTAATATCACCTTGTATCTCAATTGTACCTTTAACTACAGCAGCTACTTTGTCTCGACCAAGCTTGCCTATGAAGTAACCGTGCTCAAATACGACGTTTTGCCTTGCTCTTTTTTTAAGTTCACTTGAACCGATGTTCCTGCCTTCATCACAAGCGGTGTATAAAATGATTGCATACTTCACGTCACTGTGAGCTTCAAGTTTTTCAATTATTGTTTTGCCACCACTGTATTGATCCTTAAGTATTATTGGTTCTAAATTCAACTTACGGCAGAGGTTCTCAGTTTCAACAAGTAAGTGTTCGTCATGACCATGTACAATAAAGACTCGTTCTTTAACAATGTTGGTTGCTACAGGCTCATAATATGAAGGAGTTGTGTTCTCTACGAATTGTTCTACAGTTGTAGGCTGTGAGCTTTCAGGTTCTTGATATGGTGTTGTTGATTGAGAGTTATTTTCCCAACCGTTTGTACGCTGACGAGGGAAAAAGTCCGGTTGACTATTTGTTTTAAACGGGTTCACAAAACGCTTTTCTAGTGGTGGCTGAGCTTGATTCGATGATTGGCTAAGTTGATTAGCTATATTGATACAACGTTGTCGCAAGTCATCATTGTGGTCAGTGTATGAAAAAGGGTTAGTTTCTCTTTCTATGTCATGCTCTGCGATCATTTCTAACAGTATTTTGCTGATGAAAGAGTTATCATGCTGATTGAAGAATGAACGGAGACGTTTGGCTTTTGAATCTCCAAATTCGGCATAACGGTCATCATAGATATCGATGCTAAATTGTTCGAAAAACTCTGAAAAGGTACGGTTACTGTAATTCAATACATAACCAGTCCCCATATTGAAGTACGTTTCTATAACTCTCTGATCTTTTTTGTCCAACGCCATCTTAAGCCTCAATTTTTAGCTACATAAAATGTATGGGCTAATGACCGCTCTTTCAAGAGCAATGTTAGAAAATTCAATGAATTTGAATAAGCGGAAATCAATACTTCCATTTGATAGCTAAAAGTCCGCATAGACATAGTAAGGTGACTTTCGAGCATCTTAAACATTATTTTCGCATGAAGCGCTGAGATAGTGCATTGAAATGAACAAGGTACTAAGGTGTTATACCGTACTTAAAAAGTAGCGCGTTTATCGCGCTATTTTTGTATGTAGCGTTCTTTATTTGTGCTCCTCTCATCATCTTTTCGAGTCTTTCTCTCCTTTCCTGTCAATTTATAAACCGCACCAACTGTGACGTGAACGGCAGTTTCGCTTTCTTAAATATTTGTTACATATCGAATTATTGCCCCATGTTCAGATTCTTACTGAGAAAAGGCGTAATAGTGATATTAGGCACGGACAGAATGTTTTTATTATAAAGTCATTATAAAACATGAGGTTAGGCTCGTATCTTTGCGGTTTTTGCTGTGCCTAAGGCTTTGGAGTGCTTTCAAACGGACGTTTAAACCTTAACTGGAGATAAGCTACGCCTTGTTTTTCCTCCTAGCAGAAATGCGAAAGGGGTGAGGGAGGCTCGCCAATAGTTCTTATAATTTTGCCTATTGGATTCGCTCACGATGAATTCGAGTAACAATGGGTGAGCGAACGCGACTAGGAGATAGACATGAGTGGCTTACAGAAAACACAATTAACAGGTGCAAATGTTATCTTGCACGCTTTTGATTGGAAGTATGCTGACATTGCCCAACGCGCAGCAGAGATCAGCGAGCTAGGTTACGGCTCGGTATTGGTTTCTCCGCCGATGAAAAGCGCACAAGATGAACGCTGGTGGCAGCGTTACCAACCTCAAGATTATCGTGTTATCGACAATGCGCTCGGTAATACCACAGATTTTAAAAACATGGTTGAAGCACTCGACCGTGTGGGCGTATTGGTTTACGCCGATGTCGTCTTTAATCACATGGCGAACGAAGCCCATTTACGCTCGGATTTACAATATCCACGCCAAGCCGTGATGGACGATTACCAGCAAAATGCTAGCAAGTATCAAGATCTGATTCTATTCGGTGACTTGTCAGAACCGTTGTTTGATGAGAATGACTTCGTTGAAGCTTTTGGCATTAAAGATTGGAAAGACAAGTGGGAAGTTCAAAATGGTCGAATCTCGGGCGGTCCAGCCGATCCTGGGTTGCCGACTTTACGTGTGTGCAAGCATGTTGTTGAGCAGCAACGTACTTACCTGAAAGCGCTTAAGGCTTTAGGCGTGAAAGGTTTCCGTATTGATGCCGCAAAGCACATGACTCTTGAGCATTTAAAGCAAGTGTGGACTGATGACATTACTCAAGACGTTCATATCTTTGGTGAAATCATCACAGATGGTGGCGCGACAGAAGAAGAATATGAATTGTTCCTTGAACCGTACTTAAAAGAAACGCGTTTGGGGGCCTACGACTTCCCGTTGTTCTCAACCATTTTTAAGGCATTTTCGAAGAAAGGCAGTTTTAAATCTTTGATCGACCCGTACTGTTTTGGTCAGGCTTTATCTAACCGTCGAGCTATTACTTTCGCGATTACTCATGATATTCCAAACAATGATGTGTTCTTGGATTTAGTCATGGATGAAGAGAACGAATGGCTAGCGTATGCCTACATTCTGGGACGCGATGGTGGTGTTCCGCTTATCTACACGGATTTGGATACCAGTGGTATCAAGGGCGTGGATGGCAAACCAAGATGGCAAAATGCGTGGAAGGACGCGCGTATGGCAAAGATGGTGGCATTCCATAATCTTGTTCATGGCGAACCAATGACGGTACTGGAAGGTAACGACGATATGTTGGTACTTCAGCGCGGCGAGAAGGGCATCTTGGTACTCAACAAATCTGCGCGAGCGCAATCACTGCAACTGACAGTGAACAAGGCTCTGGTTGATATGATGACCGGAGAACAAGTGCCTAACGGTGACGAGGTTAAAGTGGCGGCGAAATCAGCAATGTTGTTGGTGACAAACTAAGTGTTGGATAGGAAGCGCAAGCTATTTTCCAAGCTTGCGCTTCATCATTATGCTGTCGCTTAAGCACTAATTGGTTATTGTCGCGACAACTTTTCCAACCGTACGTTGCTGACGAATTGCTATTAATGCTTGAGGGACGTCTTTTAGCTCCACCAATTCCAACTTAGGTATTGTGATCTCACCGCGTTCTAGCATGTGAGAAAACTCACTCCCGGCTTTTACCAAAGAATGAAAACCTATCTCACCGTGAACATGGCCAGATCCTAAGCTTAACTGATGGAAAGTAAGCCCTTGCAGGAAAGCGCCTGGGTATTCGGTTGCTCGGGTTGTTCTTACTAGCTCTACCATTTCGCCTTCAAACCCCAGCACAGAGGCACACAAGATGTCGTTGTCGCCACCAACGCAATCCAAAGATACTTCTACGCCTAAGCCTTCAGTGATAGACATGACGTGTTCTCGAACATCTTCTAGTTTGTAGTCAATGACATGTGTTGCGCCTAACGATCGAACAAATTCATGGTTGAGCGCTGAACTGGTTGTGATGATGGTTTTTACGCCAAAGAAGCGTGCCAGCTGAATAGCAAAACAGCCAACGCCTCCCGATCCTCCAGCAATAAAGATGCTTTTACGAGTTGAGATGTTTAGCTTGTCGACAAGAGCTCGATAAGCCGTCCAGCCAGCACAAGGTGTTGCGGCAGCGATTTCTGGTTCAACATTTGGGTGAGCAACCAACGTGCGTGAGTCGTGAATCGCGTATTCGGCGAAACCACCGCTCATTCGACGCATGTTGCCATGATAGAGAACGCGATCACCTACCTGCCAACCCGATACCTTGTCACCGATGGCAACGATTTCCCCCGAAACATCGAGGCCACCAACGAAAGTATCGTCCATGCCATCGACCATCTCGTGCCAAAGGTTGACCTTTGCATCGACAGGGTTGAGCCCAATAGCATGAACTTTCACTAACACATCTAATCCACTCGCAAGCGCTGGAGTGTCGATGTCGGTATAGGTATAGGTAAAGGTATCTTGATCTTTTTGGTAAGTGATCGCTTTCATTCTTTTCCTCTAAGGGCATAAAGCACCGAGTTATATGGCTTAATAACGTTAGAATAGTTGGAAATCTTCATTTTGTTCCACGTATATTAGCCTTAAGGCAATGCTTTCAAAAATTATCATTTGTTCTCATATTCATAAACTTATGTAATCCAAATTGAGTTATTATCTTATTTATGTGCTGTGAGTATAAAAAAAGCGCCGAGTAAGTCGGCGCCTTTGGTAGATGTTTGTCCAAACACCTTTCAAGTTCTGCTGTTTAAGCTATTTCACTAAGTGTTGACCCATGACGCCATCGCCTTTTTCTAAGCGAGATGAAATGTCACCAAACAGATCCGGTAAATCGGCTTTGATGGTGTAGTTATGGCCGTCATTCAACTTATTAAAGTCCACTGAGTACTGCGTGTAACTGTCGTCATACTGGTAACGCACGTTCATTACTTTTTGGTCTAGGTTGTACACCAAACCATAGATGGTTGCGTAGCCACGCATTTCGCCATTCACTGGGCGGTTTGCCGCATCCAATGGGATTTTGTAGGTCACACTATCCAGTTTCGCAATGCCATTGGTGTAGCTGCTAGGCTCTTTAAGCTGGTCCTTCATGTAGCTGTTCCAGATAAAGCGTTGAGCAGAATTAATGTTACCCGGGATGGGGAACTCACCATTCACATCACTCTTCGCTTTGGGTTGCGCTTCTTGCCAGTTTTTCAAGTGTTGCGCGTACTCTGGGCTGTTAGTCATCACGTCATATTGTTTGCCATGATGCACTTGCCAAGCGCCGTCGATGTATTCCAACACAGCAGAGTCACCACTTGCGTCTTCTAATGAATAATGCCCCTTCATTTCGATGCCATTGTGGCTGAACTGTTGGATTTGGATTGAATCTAGATTCTTCAATGCTTCATCAACGGATGCAAAGCTATCAATCAAATAGGCGACAAAGCGCGAGTTTTCGATTTGTTGTTTGCCAGCTTGTGGTGCCCCTGGGTTTTCTTCATCCAAGAACAGGGCATTCGCCGCAAAGCCTTTCTCGTTAAAGCCATCAATAATGCCCACGCCGTAAATACTTACACCGATAGAAGCGTATTTCGATGTCCACGTAAGCGCATCGTCTTTATCGTAGCCACGGTATGTTTGGCCTGCGTGACGAACATCAATGGTTGGTTGATTGGCTTCCATCCAATCCATAGTACGAGAGACAAATACACCGTGGTCTTGAGTCTCCCAAACCAAACGTGAACACGCATTTGCTGCGGTAGAGATGCTGCCAACTGCCATTGCAACTGATGCTGCTAGAAGTACTTTTTTGCTAAAACCTTTCATTGAATTGCCCTCGTAACGTTTCAATACGAGGTCATTATTACGTTTAATATTCACCATGTAATCTCAGTTATGTTGCAGATTTTGCAACAAGACAGTTTAGATTGAGCTAAGATAAACAGGTTTATTGTTTGAGGACCTTCCAATGCCCAGAGCCAGTTTTGACCAACTTACTGCATTTGTCGCTGTCGCAGAGCATGGATCATTTAGCCAAGCCGCAAGGGTAATCGGGAAAGACAGAGCGACGCTGCATCACCAAGTCAGCGATCTCGAAATTGATTGGGATGTGATCTTGTTTGAACGTAAAGGAAGAACACCAGTCTTGACGGAAGTAGGAACGACGTTACTTACCCAAGCCAAGCATATTCTTTACCAAATGCAGTCTTTAGAGCTTTCTTGCGACAGCTACTCTCAAGGGGATGTTCCGGAGATAACGATTTGTCACGACATGTCGGTACCGTGTGATGCCATCGCGGACATCGATCTGTCTTTGCGTAAGCAATACAAGAGTACAGCGATTCATTGGTTACATCGCAGCCGAGATGAAGCGTTAGAAATGCTTATGGCGAAACAAGCGGATTTTGCGGTGGTACTTAACAGCGGCAAAGCGTTCCCAACCGAAGGGATGTCTTTTATTAACTTGGGCTATCCAAGGTTTACCTTCTATGCGCATCAGAAAAGCCCAATAGCGCAGAAACCCGTGGTGACTCTGCAGGATCTTGCGTCACATCATCAATACATTGCAGAAAATTTCAGTACCAGTGCACTTGGTAATCAACAGGTGATGTCACCAAACATTTCTCGAATCAGTAACATCGATGTGTTGATGCGATTATTGAAAAATGATGGCTTTGCCTTGCTTCCTCATCATTTAGTGCAAGCTCATGATGAGAAAGGCGAGTTTGTCCCGTTAAACATCGATTTTATGGCAAACGAAGGTCGTGCTGGCTATGTGCTACTAAAGCGAGGCAATACGTTAAGCCCCGTACATCAAAAGCTGGTGGCGTTGGTGACCGAATGGTTTGATAAACAGGTGTAAAAGCCAGAATTCTCCATTTTGGATTCGTACTGGATTAAGAAAGCACTAATTGTAGTGAGATGTCACCATCATCGAGTACGCCATTCTCTTGAAATCCGAACGCACGATAAAGCTTACCTGCCTGCTGATTGGAGGGTTTATGCATCGTGAATAAGGTTTTCCCTCCGAGTTGTTTCACTTCTTCAACGAGCAAGCTAAGTACTTGCTTTCCATACCCTTTGTTCTGGTGATCTTTGTCGATCATAAAGCGGAACAGCCAGTAAATGGAGTAATCAAGCGGCTCGTCTTCATGGCAAAACGCAAGTAAACCTATCACCGTCTCTTGCTCATAAATCACTTTCAATCGGTAGTCGGTTTCAAAGCGTGATTGAGCAATCGTAATCGCGTTGGAGGCAAGGTTTTCTTCTTGTTCTGGGTGAAGATTGAGACGAATACAATCTAGATAGTTTTCTTTGGTGAGTTCTCTTAATGAGATCATAAAAACGAGTTTCCTTCTTCCTTAAAGCAGAAGAAGTAAAGCTTATTATTCAGCAAGATAGCAAATGAGAGAGCTGACGAAGAGATAAAGCTGTGATTGAGTTCATAGATAGGCGACTCGATGACGAGCCGCCAAGCTATCGGTATTCATTGTGAGGCGCATTCAGCGATGGATTAACATTTATCGCAAGAAGCACCGTTTTGGTTGCAATCTGTCATACGACCTTGTTTGTCGAACGAGAAACTGCAACATTCTTCAAATAGCTTTTTCAATTCGACACGTCCTCTCTGTACGCGCGATTTGAGGGTTGAGTAGCTGATACCTTGTTCTTCGGCCAACTTCTTCTGGCTCATGCCTTCAAGCTCTATAGAAGAGAGCAGTTGCGATTGCTCATCTGGTAATGCTTGCACAAACGGCGCAATGCACTTTGACAGTTCTTGTTTCAGGTTTGATTCTTGCTCTTCAAACCAAAGATCGTCAGCAACGAGGTCATTATCACGCTGATTTCGAGCGCGTTTACGGTAGAAATCGATGATGGCGTTATTCGCTATTTGGAAGAGCCAAGATTTGACGCTTGATACATCACGAATATCCGCAAGGTTTTGATAAGTCTTAAGTAAAATCTCTTGTTTTAAGTCGTCTACATCATCTTCATTGCTGACTTTAGAGCGCAAGAACGCATGAATAGCGTGTTCGTATTCGCTCCAAATTGATTCGAGATTAGCAGTTTTCATTGATGCAACACTCGTCACGCAAGAAACCAATAACCGTATCTAAGCATTCATACTCAGCAACACAATATAAAGTACGACCTTCACGACGCTGACTAATTAAGCCGGCTGAGGCTAGGCTCGAAATGTGATGAGAAAGGGTAGAGGCTGGAATACCAAGTTTATCTTGTACGCCACCAACCGCGATTCCTTCATAGCCTGCTTTGACCACCTCTTTATAGATACATAAACGGGTAGGGTGTCCTAGCTCTTTGAGCGCTTTTGCTACAGCTTCGAGTTCCATACTGACCTCTTGGAATGACAGACGATAAATACATTTCGATGATAGTGAAAGTGTGGGTGAATAGCAAACAAGAAAAATTACCTAGTTAATTAATTGATTATTAAGACTTTAAATTATATTTCGATATTTATCGAAATATAATGGTTGACGCGTCGATTTTTAATTCTATAATTCGAGAAAAGTAGAAATGAAGAGTTCAGCTTCATTAGGAAATTTACAGTTACTGATGTGACATCAGTAGGAGAATCAATATGAATCCAGAAATCATGACCATGGCTAAGGAAGCGCTTGATATGTTTGCGTTTCTAGCAACCGAACTTATCATCCTATTCCTAGCAATTAGCTACATCGTGGGTGTGTTGCAAGATTTTCTAACGCCAGAAAAAATCCAATCTATCCTGAGCTCGAAAAAGGGTAAAGGTTACTTTATCGCTGCGCTATTAGGTTCGATTACGCCTTTCTGTTCGTGTTCGACCATTCCTTTCTTGAAAGGTCTATTGCGTGCAAGAGCAGGTTTTGGACCTATGATGGTGTTCCTATTTGCTAGTCCACTGCTTAACCCAGTGATCATTGGTTTGTTTGTAGTGACCTTTGGTTGGAAAGTAGCGGTATTCTACTTTGCTATTGCGATGACAGTGTCTGTGGTTGCAGGCTATGTACTTGAAAAGCTAGGCTTTGAACGTTACGTAAAACCAGAAGCGTACGAAGCAGCAGGCACCTCTTCATGTGGTACATCTTGCGGTGATTCAAGCAAGAAAAAAGAACAAGCAAAACCAGCATCAAGCTGTGGTACTAGCACTTGTGGTGAACCTGCACCAGCTGCAGCAAAAACATCATGCTGTAGTGAGCCAGCGCCTGTGGTAGCGAAAACATCTTGTTGTGGTGATAGCGCACCAAAAGCAGAACCTAAAGTAGAAGTGTCTTGCTGTTCATCAGACGGTAGTGCAACAGCGACAATCGTGGAAGAAAAAGAGCCTAGCCGCTGGGTACGTATTTGGCACTCAACTTGGAAAGACTTTAAACAAGTGTTCCCTTACCTAATGATGGGTATTGCGATTGGTTCATTCATCTACGGCTTCATCCCAACGGATCTTATTGCGGAGTACGCAGGTGAAGCGAAGTGGTACGCGATTCCAGTAGCAGCAATTATTGGTATTCCATTGTACATCCGTGCAGAGGCAGTTATTCCACTAAGTGCGGCGCTAGTACAAAAAGGTATGGCACTGGGTTCGGTAATGGCACTTATCATTGGTAGCGCAGGCGCAAGTCTTACAGAAGTGATTTTGTTGAAATCAATCTTTAAGAACCAAATGATTGCAGCCTTCCTATTCGTTATCTTAACGATGGCAATGGGCGCAGGTTACCTATACACCTTCATCTTTGCTTAATTTAGTTAAGTAAACTGAAAAACAAAAATCCCCAAGTTTCGGCTTGGGGATTTTTTATTCTGAAAGACTTAAAGCTTATCGCTCGCCAAGCACTTCAAACTCATCGTAAGTTAGGCGAGACAAACCATCTTCTTGAATTTCCCATAACTCTTTGTGCACGACACCAAACGCCTTGTTCATCGTCCAATCTGAAGTAAGAATGTAGCCATTTTCGCTGTCTTTTTCCCACTTAGTGTTGGTGTAGTCCACGCTGTTAAAACCTTGGTCCATGATGTTTTGCCAGAATGCTTGGATCGCTTCACGTCCCTCAAATGTGCCAAATGGTTTTGCAATCATAACCGCATCTTCTGCGTATTGTGCTGCACAGCCCGCAGCGTCTTGATTGTTGAAAGCGATTTGCCATGCTGAAATACCTGCTTGAGCGCGTTCTAAAACTGATTGAGTCATCCTGAATATCCTGTGATTGGTGTTTGTTTATGGAGTAATCATAGGGTTAGAATTAAGATAGAAAAACAAAGTAATAAGAATTTAATGTTCTGTAAAAAAGAACAATAAGGAAGGACGATGAATAAGCTGCGTTTGATGTCTCTGTTCGTTCATATTGTCGAGTGTGGTTCAATCTCCAAAGCTGCCGATAAGTTAGAGCTTTCTAAGTCAGTGTTGAGCTCTGCTTTGAAGCAACTCGAACTAGAGCTGGATACTTGCTTACTCAAACGTACGACCAGAAAGCAAACTCTGACCTCGACGGGTGAGCGCTTTTACGAGCAGTGCGCGCAAATGACAAAACAAGCAGAGGCCGCGTGGTTAGAAGCCACAGAGTTAAAGCAAGTGCCAACGGGAAGGCTTACCGTCACTGCGCCTCATGCACTAATGGGTTCAATAGTGTTGCCAGCTTTAACGAGCGCTTTTGCTGATTACTCTGATGTGCAGTTAAATTTGATCAGTGACGATAAGCATGTGGATATCGTTCAACAGGATATCGATCTTGCCGTACGAGTAGGGGCTTCTGGCGATTCAAACATTAAGCAGCGTAAAGTGGGGCAGTTTTGTGACGTCTTGTGTCGTGCGAAAGGCGCGCATACTGATTTTGAAAGTGCGCCTTATATTGCTCAACATTGGCAGCTTGAACCTGTTATCCATGCGTTTGCTTCCAAGGAGCCAGAACATCAAATTCAATATCCAGTGAAGCACCGAGCGAATACCGTCTTTGATGTGGCGAGTCTGTTAGAAATGGGGTTAGGCGTTGGGCTCTTGCCTGATTTTATGTTGGAGTCGAACTCGTTTCTTGAACCGGTTCCCGGTGTGAAAGCGTCAAAGGTGAACCCAATTTATGTATTGCATCCCTACCAAGCTCATGTGCCGATGGCAGTGACATTAGCAATAAAGGCGATTGAATCGCGCATTGACGAAGTAATTTTATGTAAAAACTGACGGTTATCGGGTCGAACATTCAGAGTTGGTTTGGAATTAAAATTGATGAATTTTTATTCAGGATCAATCTTCATTATTATTTCACCCCACGTTCAAAATGCCTCGTCTACACTATTTGATGAGTTGTCAGTTGGCAGACCAAGGAGGCAGCCATGATTGCAGTTCATCGAGAGTATTGTTTATCGAATAGCCCAGATTTACACGCCCATGTTGAAGTCAATCCCGTCGGTAAATTGGAAGTTGAAATTGTCGAGCTTCAAGAACGCCACACCACCGAGTTTGATGATCTTTCTTTTGAAAGTAGTGGCGCTCAAACTTGTATTTGCGGGAAAGAAGACACCATTTCGTGGCAGTTCAACTTAGCGAAAACCGACGCATTAGAATTGTCGCATTTAGTTGATGAAGCGAATGAAGAGTATGAGACATTGATGAGTGATCTGATGTAGGTAATTATTCTCCCTTTTTCGCATTAAAAAAACCTCCCAGCGTGGGAGGTTTTCGCGTTTATTGAGGTTGTTCTTTGCAAGGGTTCAGCTCTTGGACGTTTTCTTCGTTGAAGTCATCCGCATACCCTTTTGGTGGCGGTGTCCATCCACGTTCTGAACGGGAGAGCTTATCGTGACGATCTTTTTGCATCTCTTCAGCCATCTTTTCTTCAAGATGGATAAACAGTTGACGGAAGTTGTTATCGTAACGCTCTCCTTCAGAATCGTCTGCCCATGCTTCGTATAACATGTCAGACTTTCGGTCTTCCACGCGTTTATAGGTTGCTTTCTGTTGCTCTACATAGAACGGGTGAATGCCCAGTGATTTCATAACATGACCGCCCATCTCCAAAGCTGAATGATAGGTTTCAGATTCAATAATATCTGCGCCTGCTTGACGAAGTAAGTAACTGTGTCCACGGTCAAAGGCGCGCGCAATGATTTTCACCTTCGGATACGTGTGCTTGACGTATTTGACCAGTTCAACACTCGCTTCTTGATTGTCGATGGCTACGACAATCGCGGCAGCGTGCTCAATGCCAGCGGTATGTAGCATATCTGGGCGCATAGCGTCCCCGAAGTAGGCACGAGTGCCTATTTGTCGCATGTTGTCGACTTGGCTTGCTTGGTGGTCGAGTACAACCGTTTCCACGCCATTAGATACCAACAAGCGGTTTACGATCTGACCAAAGCGGCCGATACCTGCAATGATGACGGTACCTTGTTCTTCAATGGTGTCACTTTCGCGCTCATTCGATTCACTTTCAAAGCGAGGAAGAATCACTTTATCAAATAGAATGAATAGACCAGGCGTTAGGAACATAGAGATCGCAACAACCAATGCCAGCGTTTGTGAAAGCTCGAATGGGATTACGTGGTTTTGTACTGAGAAGCTCAATAGCACAAAGCCGAATTCACCCGCTTGCGCCAAGCTCAAAGTAAACAACCAACGGTTACTGCCTTTGATACGGAAGATGAACGCAAGTGCGAATAGAATCGCTGCTTTCAGAATCATCGCGCCTAGCGTTAGACCGATGATCAAACCAAAGTCGCTGAACAGCACTGAGAAGTCGATGCCAGCACCTACCGTGATAAAGAACAAGCCAAGTAGCAAGCCTTTAAACGGCTCAATATTTGATTCCAGCTCATGGCGGAACTCACTGTTCGCCAGAACCACACCTGCTAAGAACGTACCCAGAGCCGGAGACAGACCCACTAGGCTCATCAAAGCCGCAATGCCGATCACCAGCATTAATGCTGTTGCAGTAAAGATTTCACGTAGACCAGAGCTTGCTACGTAGCGGAATAGTGGGCGACTGAGGAAATGCCCGCCAACAACGACGATAGCAATAGAAGCCGTAATCACTAGACCGTAAGCCCAGCCAGGAAGTCCAGCCACTAGGCTAAGTTCCTCATGGTGTTCTGCAGCTGCTTGCGCTGCCGATTGCGCTTGTTCTACCAACTCTGGTAGTGCCAATAGCGGAATAAACGCCAACATTGGAATTACGGCGATATCTTGGAAAAGCAGCACCGAGAACGCGTTCTGACCACCTTCTGTTTTGGTCAGTCCTTTCTCGCTAAAGGTTTGCAGAACAATCGCTGTTGATGATAGAGCGAAAATCAGACCAATGGCCAATGCAACGGTCCAAGTTTGTCCAAAATAAAGCGCGATGGCCATGATCAGAGCAGCGGTTCCACCGACTTGTAAGCCACCTAAGCCCATCAAGCGGTTACGCATTGCCCACAGCATTTTAGGTTCAAGTTCCAAACCAACGAGGAACAACATCATGACCACACCAAATTCAGCAAAGTGTTGAATTGTTGTGGTTTCTTCACCTACGAGGCCGATAATAGGACCAATGACCACACCCGCAATCAAGTAACCTAATACCGAGCCTAAGCCTAGACGTTTTGCTAAAGGAACGGCGACGACAGCGGCAATAAGGTAAACAAAGGCTTGTAAGAATATCCCTGTCATGATGCTTCCTTAATCAGTTGTGGTAATGCACTGTTGAGTTTGATGAGCGATGCCGCTGCTTCAAGGTCAAGTGTGTCATTGACGAGCGCATTGAGTAGCGTTTTGTAGCGTTCAACATGCTGTGGAATTCGATCTTCTTCTTGGGCTGTACGGGAGCCAAACAATGCAAGTGGAGCAATGTAGTTCATCCCAGTCAGTGCCGACATTTGCTCGATAGGAGCTAATAGCTCACGGATGGTGAAGTGGTTGTAGCCTTCGGCTTTATAGGCCTCTTCTTTACCACCTGCGGATAAGACACAAAGCATGGTTTTGCCATGAAGCTCTGTCCCTTCCGAACCATAAGCAAAGCCGTATTCTAAAACCAGATCTTGCCACTCTTTTAAAATGGCTGGCGTGGAATACCAGTACAGCGGAAATTGAAAAATCACCACATCGTGGTCGCGTAAACGCTGTTGTTCTCGGTCAATATTGATATTGAAGTGCGGGTACTCGGCATAGAGATCGACACAAGTGACACCTTCAATTGTATTAGCTGCTTTAAAAAGGGGAGTATTCACCTCTGAGCGATGCTGGGAAGGATGCGCAAAGAGAATCAATACTTTTTTATTTATCATAGGAATCCTTGCTATGCGTCTAAACCATTTTTGGTATAAGAATGAAAGACTTTTGGTTGCTGTATCAAACTGTAACCCATAAACCTTAACCTATCTACATTACTGATTGAACATTGAAAAGCTAAAATCACTTTCAATGAGATATAAAAAATCTTCAAAGTTCACTGCTTTTTATCTTCCTTAATAAACGCTTGAGCAGCTCCTTTATTAGAGAAAGATGGATGCACTTAACAGAAGTTCTCAATCTACAAATTTGGTGTGGGTTATCTCGTTTAATGTACTAGGTTTTTTACTCTACTTTTTGAGAATCAACGCATAAAAGCGAACACTTGATATCCTCACACCTGCATCAAAGAAGTTATCTAGAAACCTGCATCCGAGTTGATACAGGGATGAGCAAAACGACTTATTTCAAAGCCATGTAAAATGATAAATTTGACGAATGTGATAAGCGAAGAATGCCGCAGATTAACGTTTACTGAGAGCAGGGTGTTCATCGGAACGGTGTATTTCGAATTTTATAAACGCCAACTAGATCTCAATCTTTGTTATTTTTTCGTCATAGAGGCGTAGAGAGTGCAAATAATTCATAGGTTGAGATTGGAAAGTGCACAAATCTGTTCTTATGCTGAATAATAACCTCAAGTTATTATCGATGTGGAATATGGCCAAAGATCTTTTCTCTAATCTCGACCTCAATTTGTTGAGGACGTTTATTATCCTCCATCAAGAACGCAATATGCGTAGAGCCGCTGAGCGTTTGTTTGTCTCGCAGCCGGCTGTAAGTAAAGCACTGCAGCGCTTAAGAGACCATTTCGAAGATGAGCTGTTCGTGAAAACCCATCATGGCTTGCGAGCTACCGAGTACGCGAATGATTTAGCGGAAAGCTTAGCGCCGTTACTTGATGAGATATCGATGACGTTAAATGGCTCAAAAGACTTTAACCCATTAGAGATGAACGGGACGGTCAAGATTGCGTTAGCCCCTTTTATCCTTAGTTCCTATGCAAGCGAAATTTTTCAAGCAATCAGACAGGCGGCACCCAATGTGCAAATTCATTTACTGAACTGGTCGCGCTCTACCATGGATGAAATTATTAAGGATGAAGTTCTGCTTGGTGTGAACTACGAAATCAACCACGCTCCCAAAGAGCTCTTGACGAAAGAAATCGTAAAAGATGCGTTTTGTGCTTATGTTCGAAAAGACCACCCCTTGCAAGGTGATCGCCTACGAGTGTCAGATTGCCAGCATCTTGAGTTTGCGACCGTGATTGCCGCTGACTGGAACTCTAATATCTCATTTTCAGAAAAAATAATGAAGATCAAAGGGGTAGAGCCAAACATTGCGTTTCGCTCGGAACTCCCGTCAGCAATTATTGATGTGGTCGCAAATTCAGATATGGTGTTTCCGGCGTCTAAAACCGTGAATGTCGATAAGTTGTATAAGCTCCGTAGGCTTGATATTGAGCTCGATGGTATGGTGATCGAACCGTCTCTGCTGGCTTACTACCACCACAAGAATCGACATAATGAGATGGTGCACTGGTTGCGCAATATTGTAACGGAGATTATTACCGGACACCTAGAGCGAGAGTCGTAACAATAATAACCCTCAGTTATCACGCCTTATACCTCTGTTTATTAATAACCCGCCGTTAAGTGCGGGTTTATTTTAAGCAATTAGTACCAAAAAACACTGTTCAATATACTTCTCTTCATCGGGCAGGGAGTCCACAGAACCTGCAAGAGGCAGCCCTGAATTTCGACAAATTAAGAGAGTAAATCATGAAAGTTAAATTACTGAGTGCAGTTATCGCAGCATCTTTTCTAGCTGGTTGTTCATCATCAAGTTCTTCGGACTCCCCTAGTGAGCCAGCAGGTGTGGCATCGGTACAAACCTTCGAAGGTGAACATTTCGATGGAATGGCAATTCAAGGCGACAATGGTGAGTACAACACAGTCGCAATCCGTGGCGTAGAAGGTAACACCGTATTTAATGTCGGTGGTGAACTGTACTTCACCGACGGTGATGTCGTGAAAGATGCTTCAGGTAATGTGGTTGGTAACATCGAAGTTCGCAATAACGAGTTGGTGTTTGTGAATGACAAGGGTTTCGTGCACTTGAGTGTAGAAGATGGTCGATTGGTGGTGGAAGAAGTGAAACCTAAGATTGAACATCCTATTGAAGAAGATGTAGATCCTGACTTTGGAGGCGGTGTTGTTCCGACATATGGTGTCATCATTGAACTTGAAGGTGCGGCAGTAATCGTTGGTGACAATGGGAATCATGTATTCATCAGTAAAGATGAAACAGACACTGTAAACATTGTTGTTGGTGATTCAGGTGCTTTTTACACCGTTAATGATAGCGAGATTAGAAATGAAGACGGTGACATTGTAGGTCATACATCAAAAGAAGGGGATAACTACATCGTGCGCTTAGAAGATGGCTCAGAGGTGGTATTCCGCAACGAGGATGGTCGTTTATTTGCCGGAGTCACGAACCGTCCAGATATTAGCCACCCAATTGAAGGGGTTCCAATGCATCCGATTGAACTGCCGTCGCCAATTAACCCAATCGAACCAGAAATTAGTCACCCAATCGAAGATGTCACTAATTTGCCTACAAACCAATTAACTAAAGAACAGCATGCAGAGCTGAAACAAAAGGTTCAATCCCTATCACAAGAGCAACGTCAGGAAATAAAAAGAGCGATTCGCGACCGCGTTGAGCGCTCGTAAACCAAATCGCATAAGGGTAAGTAGCAAGGAGCCGCTTGATTTAAGTGGCTCCTTTTTTCTTTTCGAATCTTTCTGATAGGTATTCCAATGAATAAATCTCTGACGCTGCTTTGCGCGCTCTTTGCCGTGCCGTGTTTTTCTGCTGACTACAAAATGCCAGAGTTTGGTTTAGACGTGTCCAATACAGATGATGAATGGATTGTGACTGCATCAGGGTACTTACAAGCAACGGAAGAATGGAACATTTCTGCTGAAGTGGATTCTACGGGGTATTTAGAATTGGGGACGGGATATGGCGTGATGCTCGGACAGTTCTATACAGAAGCATTTGTGAGCTATGGCCGTGCAGATCTGTTCGATGTGTATGATGCGGGCGTATTTACCGGAACCGCATTAGGGGATGATTGGATGGTTTTCGCCAACAGCTCTCATGAGTGGAGAACCAGCTCAATCGGTAAGTCATTCCCATTATTGGAAAAGACAGAAAGAGAGTGGAAAAACACCGTTGGTGCAAGCTATACACCGATTGATTTTATCCGGCTTGGTTATTCGTATAACTACGATAAAAAACTCACAGAAGGCGGTCATCGAACCAATCACGAAGTACGTATTACTTTAAAACCAAAATGGGTAGAGCCTTATGTGAAGTACACATTTGGTGAGCATCGAGTTTCGCCGGGCTCGACCAAGATAAGTGAAGAGAACAGCGTAGAACTAGGTATTAATTTTAACTTTTAACTAAGGTGGGAGTATGAACTTTCAATCAATTATTCTTGAGTATGCAGTGGCGATTATGGGCTTACTTTTGACAGGAATAACCCTCTAAGCAGGATGCTCAGAGGGCGACAAAATTAACGGTTGATGTTGTAGCGAGCCATTGCCGCTTCTTCTGTTGTCACGACTGTTTTACCAATCGGAGCCAGAGAGATAACCGCCAGTTTCAGGTGTTGAAGTGCGAACGGAATACCAATGATGGTTACGAAGCATGCTACGGCAGAAAGTATATGACCGATTGCCAACCAAATACCTGCAAATACAAACCAAATCACGTTACCAATCACGCCAAGCGGGCTAGTACCGATGTCCATTTCATTGGTCAGTTCATCTCGTGAAACCGCTTCTTTGCCGAATGGGAAGAACGAGAAGTTACCCATCACGAAACAAGCGCGTCCCCATGGAATGCCGATGATGCTGATGAAAGCCAGTAGTCCGAAGAACCACCATAGCAAACCCATGAATACGCCACCGAATACAAACCAGATGATGTTGCCGAGTGTTCTCATTTAAAACCCTTTTTGATTTATAGCGTTGTGTTAAGTATGTCACACGAATCTTAACAGAGGATGAATGGACGCACTTTATCTTAAATAAGCAATCATTGATGAGAATGCCTATTCGATTGAGGGAATACAGAAAGCTTGTTGCAGGGAGAAAAGAGAAAAGGCTCCCAACGACAACGTTAAGAGCCTTCTTAGATTACGCGGTTGCCAAGTTCAAACGTGGTACCGGTTTGTCATTGATCGGCAGGTGAATAAGAGCCGCGATAAATGCCAACACAACCGTTGACCACCAGATTGGATCGTAAGAGCCGTAGTAATCGTAAATGCGACCACCAACCCAAGCCCCCAAGAAGCTGCCTACTTGGTGAGTGAAGAATACTAAGCCGTACAAGGTTGAAAGGTAACGAGCACCAAAAATCTGGCGTACTAAGCCTGAAGTCAGTGGCACCGTGCCTAACCAACAGAAGCCGATAGCACCACCAAAGATGGCTGCAGTGTGTTCGGTGACAGGTAAAGTCACAAAAGCACCAATCACCACCGTGCGCATCAAGTACAGGGCAGACATAACGTGACGCTTGTTAAAGCGATCAGCCATCACACCCCAGAAGTAAGAGCCAAAGATGTTGAAGATGCCAACATACGCCAGTGCCATCGCTGCTGTCGAAGCCGGTAAATCTTTATCTGCCAAGTAGCTTGGTAAATGAGTGGCGATAAACATGACATGGAAGCCACACACGAAGAAACCGGCGTGGATCAACCAGTAACCTTTGTGTGCGAAAGCTTCTTTTAACGCTTCTTTCAGAGTTTGCGTATCTTCTTGAGCATTTGCTGCGTTGTTGGCTTGTGGTTTTGCTGTTCTCATGAACAACGCAAACATCACCATAAAGCTACACAACACGGCAAACACCTGAAGCGCACCTTGCCAACCAAAGTCACTTAATAACGCTTGTGCACCGGGGATCATCGCAAACATGCCGAATGAGCCTGCTGCTGTTGTTAAACCAAATGCTTTTGCCGCGTGTTGGGCTGGGACAACTTTCGCCACTGCGCCTAGTACGATCACATAACTGGTCGCGCTTAAGCCGAAGCCAACTAGCACACCCAGCGACAAATACATCATGGTTGGTTCAACTGCGATAGAAGTCAGGTAGAGACCCAAAGCGTAAGAAATGGCACCTAAAATGATAATACGCTTCGCGCCCCAACGGTCTGACGCCATACCAACAAACGGTTGGAATACACCAAACAACAGGTTTTGTAAGGCAATAGCAAAGCTAAAGAACTCACGGCCCGTTTGGAAGTGGTCTGAAATTGGCATCATGAAAATGCCGAACGATTGTCTGATCCCTAGACAGATAATCAAAATCCCTATTCCAAGCCAAACAAGAATTGGAAATCGGAAAATACTCATAATTTGCTCTTATTAATGATGATGATGATGGTGGTGATGAGAGTGATCCTGGTGTTCATCGTCGCCAGTGGTTTGATGGCAACCGCTGTTGATGGCTTGCTCTGCTAATATTTCCAATAACTTAGGTGAGTTATGGACGATGATTAACGACAGGCCCAACATGACGGACATTCTCAGCACCTGAGCGAAAATGGTTTGAGAAAAAAGCATGCATTGTGCGCTCAAGTAGAAAAAAGAGCGCGAAGTGTAGAGATAAGTCTGTGATGACACAAATGATAAAAAGTGAAGTAAGGTATGCGTTTTATGCATACCTTATTGAGTGTCCAAAATACCAACAATTGGCTTAAAAAACAGGGTCTAAAACAGACAGTACTCGACAGTTGCCCAATGGATCCAATATCACCATGATGGCTCTGGTTTCGGTAGAAATACTGCACGTGTCTATTACCGTTGTAGTGCCTGTTTCTCTGATTTCAATCGGAACATTTGCGCTATTCGCACCCACGATGATCTGGCTCGACAAGGTTCTTTTGCTCAGATTAAAGATCCGTTGGGACCCATCCACCCAAACATCACTGTTGATACCGCCTTGTAGTTGGCTAGCATCCATAACGAATACAGAGACTTGAGTATTGGTTGTGCTGCTCGTGTCGGGCTTGTCTTGGAAGACGAGGTCATAAAAACCTGTGTTAGCGTCACCAAAAGCAAAGATCACTTGAGGATTAGAGACAGCAATTGAACGTGTCTCACTGACTAAGGTTTGCTGGCTATTGGTTTCAATCAAATCAAACGTGATATCAAAAGTACTGGCGTTTTCTTGAATCAACAGCAAGCCTGTTTCTGTCGCACCATAAAGTGGCAGATTGGAATAAATATCTTCTTGCAGACTGCCATAATTGGCTTGAACACTGATATCTGAAACACCGCTCGGGTTTTGGTTGACGAAGTTAACGGTCTGAAAGTTGAGAGCTCTTACCGCAATCTCTGGATCTGAGGAGTCGCTCCCTCCACAGCCGGAGAGTGCGCTCGATAAGGTGATAATTGATAAAACTGACATCCACTTCATAGTGCTGTCCCTTTAGAGTTAATTAGAGTCAGTGCCAACCAACAGGACCCGACGCGTGGCGCATCGGGTCATTCTAATTAAGACAGTATAGTGGATGCTCGCAGGCTTACAGTTTTTGTTCTGCCGTTACTAGTGGGACGCGAGTTGATACAGCGTGCAGTGCGATGTTGTGGATCATTTCATCGACCGTTGTACAGCAGTCCATAAGAATCGATACATCGTATTTTTCTGCCGCTTTAGAAATCGCAGTATGAGTGACACAGTTTTGCGTCATCATGCCACTGACTAATAGCTCTGTTACCCCGTTTTTTTGGAGTACTTCTTCAAGGTTTGTTTGTTCAAAGCCGTCCGCAAAGTGTTTGATAACCACATCGGCATTTGGTGCTAGCGCGAAGATCTCAGGGTGAATGTCAGCGCCTTCAGAACCTTCATTAAAGAAAGGCGCTATGCCCATTGCTGGGTCGGCGATGTGCTGAATATGAATGACAGGAATATTTTTCTCATTCGCTTTAGCAATGGCGCTCTTGATGTTGTTTAGTGTTGATTCTGTATTCCATAGAGGAAACTTACCGTTAGGGAAGTAGTCGTTTTGTAGATCGATAACAAGAAGTGCTGCTTGGCTCATGGTGTTTTCCTTTTGTTTTCAGTGGATGTGCTGCTTTGGTATGGGAGCTATTATGCGTGCTTTCTTTTGTCTTGCTTAGTGTCTAAAATGACAAAAAATAGGTCAAAAACGACAATCGGAATGAACAAGATAAACATTGCTATTGTGAACTATCCGGGGGCTTCAAAAGCGTCAGTCTATGGCTTGCAGGAGCTGTTTGAGATGGCAAACCGCGCTTCGATTGAGCTGGATGTTGAATGCCGCTTTCATGCAGATATCATTGATTGGAAAGAAGGCGTTATTCGAGCCGATGAGTTCACGGTCGTCATACTGCCGCCAAGCGGTGCGGAGCAATATTACCTTTCGCCAAGTGAGGCGTTAACGTCTTGGTTGTTTGAGCAGCACAAAGCCGGTGCGGTGGTTGCGTCTGCATGTGCAGGCGCGTTTGTTCTCGCTCACGCTGATTTGTTGAATAACAAAGCGTGCACAACACACTGGGGGCTGGCAGGGTTATTCCGAGATAGGTTTCCTAACGTGACGCTTAAGCCCGAGTCCATCCTTATCAACGAGGGCAGCATCATTACCGCTGGTGGCATGATGTCTTGGCTTGATTTGGGGTTGGAGTTGGTTTCTCAGCTAAGTACACCAGCAGTGATGCGTTTGTTGGGAAAGATGCTGGTGGTCGATACTGGTGCCAGAGAGCAACGTTTTTATCAGCAATTCACACCTAACTTTCAACATGGTGATAGTGCCGTTCTTAGTGCCCAGCACTACATGGCTGATCATTTCTCACATGTGATTTCAAACCAAGAACTATCGGAGATCAGTTGTTTAACGGAGCGCACGCTTCAGAGACGTTTCCAAAAAGCGACAGGTTTGAACTTGAATCAGTACCTGCAGCATCTTCGTGTGCAAAAGGCGTGTGATTTATTAGAGTCGAGTAACTTAGCCTTTGAAGTCATCGCATATCAAGTTGGGTATCAAGACGCGAGCGCGTTTCGCAAAGTGTTTATCAAAACCATGGGATTGGCTCCCAAAGCGTTCCGCGCTCGTTTTAGTGCTTAATTATCGACGCACCGACTGTTCAATGTGCTGACAAATCGCTTCGGCAAGTTGGTGGCTAGCGATATTGCGCGCTACGATTTCAGAAGCGATTTTGCCGGACTGGATAACTTCAAACCAATCCAACAGCATTGAGTGGAAGCCTTTACTGGTCAGCATTGGTGTCCAATCTTTTAAGCCCAATTTCTGCTCCTGATTGTCTTGCCACAGCTTCCCTTCAACAAACGAATCAAACTCCATTGCTTTGTTTGAATAGCAGGCTTGGACACGTTCTGTGGTGATCCCAAAATGGCGGTTCATGGATGCGTGAAGCAGTGTCTCACCATGCTGCCATTGAATATCTAAACGAGCCAGTTGGTCACCATCCATTTGATGTGTAATGTAAACGTCTTTCAGATCTGCTCTGGCCGTGATGTTCACGCTATCAAGAGGGTGGATAAAATCATCAAAAATGAAGGTACGGATATTCCCCGGTAATTGATGACGGTTTTTCTCCCAACGCAGAGATTTCAAGCCTGAAAGTTCGCCTTTCTGGATGTTCGGCATATTTTGATTGTAGAGCGGAATATGACGGCGATTGAAGCCAACATACAGAGGCTGTTTCACGCGTTCTGCCAGTTCATATAGCTTTTCTACTTCAGCAGCGCTGTCTGCCAAAGGCTTATCAACGAATGTCGGGATGCCTTGTTCTAAAAAGAAAGACGCGATTTGAGAGTGAACGCTAGTAGCGGCGTGAATCATGACCGCATCTACGCCCATGCCAACCAGTTGCTGATAGTCTTGGCAGGTTTCTGCGATTCGATACTGTTGAGCGAGTGCGTTGAGTGCGTTTGCATTGCGGGTACAAAATACCAACTCAACATTTGGAAGCTGAGTGATAACAGGAAGGTAAGCTTTTTGAGCAATGTCGCCCAAGCCAATGATGCCAATTTTCATTTGGTTCTACTTTGTTTGTTAGCAAGACCAATATTATAACTGGAACAAGAACGATTTTTGGGAGTGAAATGCCATAAAAAAGCCTGACTCACGTTAATGTGTCAGGCTTTTAGGTATTTGTTTTCGACTAAGACGTTCTGCAAGTCTTAAAGATATCTAAGGCGCCGTCGTAAGCATTGGTTTCTACATCCATAATGCCCAACAAGGAGTGGAAGACATTATCGTGTGAGTGCGTTGCGGTTTGCTGCGCTTCTTGTTCCAAGCAATCGGTGTTGATATGTTTGGCTTGTTTAAAGCCTGGTGACATCCAAAGCATCATAGGAACGCGCTTTTGGAAATCCGGTGCTAAACCATAAGGCATACCATGTAAGAACAACCCGTTTTCGCCCAGAGACTCGCCGTGGTCAGAGACGTAGACCATCGCCGTGTTGTATTTATCTTCCAACGTTTTCAGTTTCGCAATGGTTTGATCCAAGACGAAGTCTGTATAGCGGATCGTGTTGTCATAAGAGTTAACAATTTGCTCCACACTGCAGTTTTCAATATCTGCGCGAGGGCAGTCTGGTTGGAAAAACGCTTTGTCTTTCGGGTAGCGTTGAAAGTAAGTCGGACCATGGCTGCCAATCAGGTGAAGCGCCACAACTCGGTTACCTTTCATGCTCGCGATTTGGTCGTCCAAATTGTCTAGCAACGCCATGTCGTAGCAAGTATTGCCATTACAAAGCGTGTTTTGTTTGCCGCGTGCGACATCCATCTTATTGATCTTATGAGCAACGCCCTTGTCGCCACCATCATTGTCTTTCCACATTAAATCAATACCAGCGCGCTGCATGATGTCCAACGCGTTATCTTGGTTGTCTGCTTTACTGCGATCGAAGTCGTGGCGTGGTAATTGAGAGAACATACAGGGCACAGAGACAGCCGTTGCTGTACCACAGGAAGAAACGTCTTGGAACGAGATGACGTTTAACTTGCTGGTGTATGGGTTGGTCTGTCGTTCATAGCCGTTGATTTGATAATTCTGAGTTCGTGCCGTTTCACCTAATACAAAGACAAGCAGCGTCGGCTTCTCTTTTGCTTGCTCTAGTGCAAGGTGGGATTGTTTCGCATCCGTACCAATCTCACGATAGGGCTCTGGCGTCGTTAAGTAGTTTTCTTTTACATAGCTAGAGATCGCGTACACGTATTGAGTCGGGATGATGACTTTTTTTAGGTAACTATTGTTGCGACCAACCGACGCATAGTCTTGATAATAAAGCCCTGCGATGATTGCGATAACAACCAGCGATGCCAGCATAGATACTATTTTGGTTAGCGCAAAGCGAAGCCATTGATCTTTGAGTGGTTTGAACTTCAGTTTGAAAACAAGTAAAGCGGGGATGACACCCATGATGACAGTCCAAATGACCGAATAGGTACTCAGGTAAGAGCTGGCTTCACTGGTGTCTGTCTCTACGATATTGGTGATCATGTCTGTGTCAAACAAGGTGCCGTAGTTGTAGCTTGCGTAACTCACCATGCCCGACGTGATAAGCAGGAAAATGAAGAATGGCTTGCCGATCCAGGGCCAACTGAACAGGTTAAATAAGAAGTTCAGCGCAGCAAAGAAGAAGATAGGAATCGTTATGATGAAACCTATTTTAACTTGATCCAATCCTGAAAAAATATGAACGAGCTCTTTGTAGATAGGAATATTCACTACGAGAGCGAAATACAATGCAAGCAAAAGCGTGAAGGTAATATAAGAGATACCTTTAGCTGGGGATTCAATTGTCTTCATAAGTGACATTCTTCGGTTGGTCTAAAGTAAAATCGACGCCCAAACAAAAAGGGCGAGAAAAAGCGCAACAAAAACTGCTGCGGAGCCAATGTCTTTGGCTCTTCCACTGAGTTCATGCCAGTCATCGCTGACACGATCGACAACCGCTTCGATGGCGGAATTAATCAATTCAACAATCACGACCAACAGAAGGCTGCTGATCATCATGATGCGTTCTAAGGTGGTGACAGGAAGCAAGAATGCGCAGATAGAAAGTACGAGAGTGAGTACTAGTTCCTGTCTGAAAGCGGCTTCATGAGTCCATGCTGCTTTCAATCCTTGAAGTGAATAGCCGGTTGCGTCCAATATCCGGCGAATGTCTGTTTTACCTGGTTTCAAAATGAGGGCCTTATACGACTAAGCCAAAAAAAGAGAGGGCAATGAGGGATCAAGCCCCCTAAAGAAAAGGCATCTAATTACGCTTGGAGAGTAGAATAGTGATCGTGAAACATTTGTGAAATTCACAGCTATAAACTCAATTATTTATGCAATTGATGAGAATTTATACTTTATGATTCAAGGTCGTATACTGTGTAGCCTTTGTTCGCTAGGCATTTACGAAGAACCAATGCTTGAGTTTTGGTTGAATCATTAACACCACCAACAGCACCGGCGCCTGCTCCGACAGCTGTGCCCGCACCCGCACCCACAGCAGCCCCGCCGATGCCATCTTCTAATGCGCCAGCAACGGCACTGACCAATGCTCCAGTAACGGCTCCATTTTGTGCTTCCGTTTTAGCGGCTTTACCTTTATCTACTTTTTCTGCGTAACCTTGGCAGTAAGTAAAATCTTGTTCGTATTGAGCGTGATCGACGTTCGTCATATCGACAACAGGTTGTTGGTTGTAAGCACAAGCAGCAAGTGTGGAAGAAAGGGTGACGAGAAGAAGAGGTTTATACATTGCGTTGATCCATTATTGCCGTGAATTCATGGATTAAATGTACGCTGTTTTATTGTGGTGCTCTGTCAGCCAATTGTATTGAAGTGTCGCCTTTTGTAATGGTGTTTACGGGAATATTGATAAGTTTATGAATTTATTTGGGAAAGCAGACCGTAAAACACGCACCGCCATAAGGACTGTGTGAAACTGACACTTCACCTCTTTGGAGTTCGACAATCTGTTTGACAATAGCAAGCCCCAAACCGAAGCCACTGGTGCTCTTGTTACGTGATTTGTCAGCACTATAAAACGCGTCAAACAAATGAGGCCAGTCTTTCTCTTCGACACCACAGCCGTCGTCGTGTATGCGAATACAAGACTTCTCAGGCGTCTCTACAATCTCTAGCACGATTTGGTTTTGTGCATAACGCATTGCATTGCGAAGTAGGTTATCTAAGGCACGTTTAAGCAGTTTCGGGTCAGCATCAATGACCGTCTGCTGAGAACTTGTGTCGTCAATCGAGATTGAAAGTTGGGTGTCACGTTGCCACTTGGGTAAAAACGATTGAGCAAAGCTTGATAAGGCGATAGAGGAAGTTTGAATCTCGGCATTTGGTCGCTCCATTTTGGCATAGTAGAGGAGTTCTTCGACCATATTTTCCATTTCATCAATGTCTTCTACGATGCTCTTGATGTATTTCTCTTGTTGTTTGTTAAGTGTCGAGTCAGCTAAGAGATCCGCTTGCCATTGTAGTCGGAAAATCGGTGTACGTAGTTCATGCGCGACAGCATTGGTAAGCATCTTGTTGGTCGTGATCAGGCGAGACACTTTCTCTGCCATATGGTTAAAGCTTTTGTTCAGAGTACCCACGGATTTGGCACTAGACGTATCGGCTCGAGCATTAAAATCACCAGAGGCAAAATCTACAGTGACCTTCTCAAGTGCTCGAACACGGCGGCTTAGGAACCAAATCAATAAGACACAGTAAAGAGCGAAACCAGCTAGAAAGAAAAGCCAAACAATGTTGTCATCAAAGTTAATGGCTTGAATGATAGGGCTGTTGGGGTTCTCGCTCAGTTTAAAAATTGGGGACCCCGGCTCAAAGCGAAACCATAAATCTCTCTCATCATCGAAGCCCGTATTAACGAAAGGATCTTCATCAAAGACTTTCTCAACTTCAGGAGGGAGGCTCGTCATTTCTTGCGCTATCAACAACATGTGGCTTGATGTCGCAAACTTCTCTAGCTGCTGAATGGTGTAATCTTCCCCTTTATCTTGGTAAATAGGGTAGATCAATTCATGGAAAGCTTGTGCCTCGTGCTCTTCAAGTAAGTAGTCATAGTCCGTATTTAATTGATAAACAATGACTTCATATCCAACCAAACTGGCGACGAAAAGAATGATCAGACCTAAAAAACTTTCCAGATAAATTCGTTTCATTACGCGTTCCAAGCATCAGGCATAAATAGGTAGCCTTTACCACGGACAGTAATGATTTTTTGTGGGGGAGTTGTGCTATCGCTAAGCTTTTTCCTTAACGTTACAATTCGGTTGTCAATCGTACGGTCAGTGCCATCGTATTCGATTCCACGCAACGTTTTGGTAAGCCACTCGCGAGAAAGGGTTTGTTCAGGATGGCTAGCGAGTACCCAAAGTAAATCGAATTCACCATCGGTGAGTGCAATCGGCTCATGATTTAGATTACAAGCTTTGCGTAATCGGTTTAGGCATAACACACCGATTTCAAGGCAGGTATCGGAGTCTGAAGCTGTGGTTTCCTTGCGGCGTAACAACATACGAATACGAGCAAGCAGAACACGCGGTTTAATCGGCTTAGTTACGAAATCATCGGCACCAATTTCAAGCGCAGCAACATGGTCAAAATCATCATCACTGGCAGTAAGCATCAGCACTTTGCCTTTGTAGCATTCACGGATCTGGCGGCAAACACTCAATCCATCTTGCCCAGGTAACATCAAATCTAAAAGAACGAGATCTGGCTGGCGTTCAAGAATTGCCTCGGGTGCGTCGGTCCCATTGTCTATGCAGCTAACTTCGAAGCCTTGTCCTTCAAAGTATTCGCTTAGCATAGCCTGCAATTTAGGGTCGTCTTCCACGATGATAAGGGATTGCTTAGTGTCTAGTACGTTCATAGCAGTGATGGTTTTGTAGGAATTATCCCTGAAACTTAAACAAATTTGTCAGTGATTTCAATTTTAAACGTACCTAAGGTAATGGTCTTTGATGATTGTCCGTGTCGTTTTTCGTGGATAAATGAATGTTAATGTTTAACGCAATGCACATGCGCAGGAAGGTGTCGAGTCTTGGGGTTACTTTAAAATTTTCAATTTTGCTGATGTGACTGGCGGAAGTGTCGCAAAAAGAAGCTAAATCTTCTTGGCTCATTTTTATTCGATTTCTTTTTATTTTGAGTTCATTGACTAAGTTATTTGTACAAAAGGATGATTGAGCACCTAGTGTCGAAAGTTCATCTAATTTAAAGGTGTGCATTATTTATTCGATATTAAATAAGGTGCTTCTATTTAAAAACACCAATAATTTATCGTCTATTTATATGTTCTTTATGATAAGTATTTATGAGACGGTAAGTCTTATAATTAAAATTATATATTGATATTGTCAAATAAGATGATTAAAAGCTTGAAGTCAGTCCTTCTCATTGTTTAAAAAATTGGTGAGTATCTCTAATTCTCACTGTTAACATAAGAGATACACCATGGCATTATTTGAGTTTTCAAACATAAAAAATAAGCGCATAGCTCCTTTGCTTTTATCCCCTTTTTTGTCATTACAAGTTTCTGCTTCGGTTGATACCATTGAAATACCGACATTATTCCAAAGTGGTTTAGTGGAGGTAGGGCAAAAAATGACAGGTAGCATTAACGGCAGTATGGGCCTAAACCTTTATTCAAAATCTGGAGAAAGAAACAACTATTATTGGGTCGATGCTGTAAGCAAAGAAAAACTGGCCTCCGGAATTTTGTACTCCCTCCAAGCAGAAGACGCAGGTAAGCAAATTTCGCTATGTTTGGATTCGCTTTGTTCGTCGCCTGTTTATGTGAATACATCGACTCGACTCAGAGCTGCCAATGACCTTATAGACTATCAAGACTGGTGGTCTGTAAGCCAAACTGTTCAAGATAATGTTGTACTGAGTGCAGATAGCGATATCGGCATTACAGTGGATTTTTCATATATCGGACCTACTGGGGATGACGAAGAAGGTTCAAAAGTTGGTGTTGGCTTATGGTTGAGTCTGATACAAGATAAAGTTGATAACAAAGTTATAGCAACTCAGGTAAGTGAGGGCACCAATACTCCGGATCTAAGTGGGAAAAAGGTAGACGTTCAAGCATATTACGAATTGAGGAACCTTAATTTGGCTGCAGTAAATGTAGTAGAGATATGTGAGGATGTTTACTTTGATGTAGGTAACACAACTTGGAATGCGTGTACTACTAGGATTGTTGCGGAATCTGATTGCGATCCTTATTGCCGCCCGCCTACTAAACAGCAGTTTGATGTTCTTTTCCCTTCGACATCGTTCAAACATGAAGAAGATGTTTGGAATGCAGATAAAACTGCGAAAAAAACTTACACAGCAGCCCCGTCTTTTGAAGGAGATGAGCATCTTCTAAATTCATATTGTAAAGCACTAGGTGGCAAGATAAGTGCACTTTCTGCGGCCGATATGCAAACCCTTGTCAATGAAGATATGGATGAGATTGATGCGACTTGGCCTGGAGAAACAGGGTACTGGTCAAGCAATCACATCGAATCCGGTTTCGCTGTCACTGGTGGCTGGGGAGAAGTCACTATGCTAAGTGATGATCTTTCCGTTCAAAAAGCACCTCGCTCTTTCTATAAAGGATATTATATCTGTAAGAAAAATACGGATTAATATTTATTGTTAGCACTATTGCTTTATTTTTACAAGAAATGCTAGCAATAGTTTGTTCTATTTAATAAGTGTTGGTTAGCGAGATGTTTTACTTTTTAAATTCTTGCTAACCAATTTTAATTTGTTTCATTTAACATAGGAAATTGAGCTTCTTAATTATAACTCATCAGAAGATTTAAAAACCTATTACTTAATGAAATAAGGTAACGAACAAACGGAAAGGTATTATGAAAAAGTTTTCATTTATTTTGTTTTATATATTAGTGGGTTCAATACCCCAGAAAGCACTATCCGGAACGTCAGCATCAGCGCTAGACAATTTAGGTAATCTAGAAATAGTCTCCGAAAGCTTCTCTATAACGCGACAAAGCATGGGTACATCTGGGCAGTATGTACTTTTTTCCTATGTTGATGGTGAGTTGGCGACGAACTTTGATAAACAAGGGAACTCTCAAGATATCTACTGGCAAGCTGAGAATGGTGTCAAACTGAGTAGCAAAGTTTACTTAACCAGTAACACTATTGAAACCAATAAAGTACGATTTTGTATTGATAACAACTTGAAGGTTCAGTGTTCTGAGTATGTGAGCAGTCCTGTAAGTACTAGACAGATCATTGAGAATACAGGCGGTATTGAAATCGATTTTGTTGACAGTGATAACCTTATGGTGGGTGTACAACCAGAGTCCTACTCTCAGTCTATTGATGGGGCGGGAGTGTTTTCGTTCATTTACCAAGAGCACTTGGATCAAAATGAACGCGTACTGGACAATACGATTAGTTATTTTGTCGATGAACAAACATTGATAGGCAAAGCTGTTACTAACGAAACAAGCTCTATTAAAGCTTGTGCTGTGGGTGGTTTTTCAATTGGTAATCCGACTCTTGTAAGTGATTGTTCTCCTTCGTATCAAGTTGATGATGGGGTAGGTGAGACAGCCTTGTGTCTTTACGAGCATGCACACTATAAAGGGCGAAGTCTTTGCTACTCCACCAAAGATATAAACAAACCTTTGAAACTTCCTGCTGACTTTAACGACATCACGTCATCTTTCACTATTCGTAATGGGTATCGTGTGACTTTAGTTTCTGACTATGAATTTGGTCGAAAAACTAAATATAGGACTTATTACAAGGATGAAAGATTTGTTAAGTATCTGAATGATAAGACATCTCTGATATTGATTGAACCTGATGATAGTCTTGCCTGTTTTTACGAAAATGATGACTTTACAGGTAAGCGTTTATGCGTTGCACCAAAGAAAGCGGTATACGACTTGAGTGATAATTACATCTACACGTTTTCCGCGATGACAATATCTCCACGTCTAACTCGTGGCTACAAAATCAAGTTGGGTAAAAAACGCGGTAAACACCATTACTATGGTTGTTACCGATGGACACGAATCTGGCATTCTTCAAGTCACTACAATGATAAAGCTGCAAGGATCTGGGTGAAGTAGTCGGAATTCATCCACAATGTGAAAACACATTTCAGGACGGGTCAGTCAAAACAAAAAAGCTCCGAGATTACTCGGAGCTTTTTTAATTGCCTAAAGGTGACTAACTAGCCTGTGGAGCAGGTTGCTGGTTGGTAACCTCGGTTTGTTCTTGTTGTACTTCCTTGGCAAGGATTTCATCTTGTTTGCGTTGATGCTCCATAATTTGTTCGTAGTTTTGCTTAAGGTATTGGAGTGTTTTAACCGCCGCGATGAAGAACACTGGCACGATCAATACGATGATCAGTACAGGGAACGCTTTAAGGATATTCAAGTCAGCATTAATCAGTAAGAAGATGATTGGTAGTGCTGTTAGCAATAAGCACCAGAACAGACGAAACATTGGGTTTACGTTTGCTTCTTCATCTAGCTGTTTAGTTGCGATGCCTGCTAGTGAATACGAGGTGCCATCTAGTGTTGTTACTGTAAACAGAATCATCGTGACTAGGTAGATAGCAGTTAGCAACATTGGAATAGATGTTGAGTCAAATACTTGCTTCACCAACTCAGTTGGCTGACCTTCTCCAATCAGTTTGACACCATCAACGACGCCGTTGTTTACAAGATCCATTGAGAAGGTGCCACATACACCGAAGATAACCGCAGAGCCCATTGTGCCGCCAATCACTAGGATTAGAACCACGTCTTTTAGCTTCTGACCTTGGATGATCTTAGTGATGAAGACACCTACACCCGGTGAGTAAGAAATCCAGTTCGCTAGGAAAAATACCGTCCAGTATTGAGGGAACAACGTTGTGCCATATGGATCTGTGTTGGTGCTCATGCGGATGTATTCAGTCAACATGATACCAATGCCATTGGTTAAGTTGTTCATGATCAGAGCTGATGGCCCGATGATGAAGATGATACCAACAAACGCTGCACAGATATAAATGGTTGCACTAGATAGGCGGGCCATGCCTTTCTCAATGCCGATGTAAGAGCTGAGAGAGAAGATCACTGACAATCCAAGGATAACGCCAATACCCAACATTAAATTGTCTGGAATGCCTGTTAAGCTCGCTAGGTTAGAGGAAATCATCGGGATGCCCAAACCTAATGTTAATGCGGTTGCGGCAAGCGTGGTGATGATGAACAGTAGGTCAATAAACTTCTGAGCCCAAACTGGAAGGCGATCATTAAAAAGTGAGTTGATAACACCACTTAGGCTCATGCGTCGGCTTTTCTTTAGGTAGAATACGACGGCGAATGGGATGGCTACAATGAGGTAGATAAACCAGCCTGCAGCGGCCCAGTGGAACATGTTGTAAGCCGTAGCGTATTCCATTGCCATGGCCTTATCTGTAATACCGAACTGAGGGTCCATGAAGTAGTATACCGCTTCAATAAAGCCCCAGTACATGGTGCTTGCGCCCATGCCCGCAGACAATGCCATTGCGAACAGTTGGAATTTCGTAAACTTAGGTTTGGTGTCGCCCATACGAATATCGCCATATTTAGAAAAGGCGAGGAACAATAGGGCACCTGTTGCGAAAAGTGTGTACCAAAGGAAGCCAGAACCGAAGTTAATGACGGTAAAATCTAGCATGCCGCTCATGGTGCTTTTTACGGCTTCTGGGTATACCACTGCAAGAATACCTAGAAGCAGTACAAATCCAAAACTGCCAAAAGTAAGTTTCCAGTCGATTTCTGAAGTATTCAATTTCATTGTGACTTTCCAATATTGTCTATTAATGAGAATACTCGGACGGCCTTGTTTATTGTCACTGACACTCAGGGCGTCTGCCTTTCTCCCGTTCCCATACGAGTAATTAGAAAGGCAGACAGTGTAGGGTTAGAGGGATGTCAGTCTTTTGCTGTCTCTGTATTAATTGTTTTTGTCTTGAAGCTGCGGTTTATTCGAACACGTACGATGCCACAGACATTTCTTTCACTTTGTCCCAATCCATTTCAACACCTAAGCCGTTGCCTTCAGGAGCACGGACATAACCTTCTTTGTCGGTGCGGATAACGGTTTTCGACGCTAGCTCAAAGTCTTCGTAAGGGTAGAATTGTTCAAAGAATTTACAGTTGTTATGCGCAAGAGCGACGTGCAGGTTTGCGGCTTGCGTTAGCGTGTAACCCATTGATTGGATCTCTAGGTTCTTAGAGAAGCCCTCTGCAATGTGGAAGCATTTGTTTAGAGGCGTAATACCACCACAAACCGTCGCGTCTTGGCGAATGTCAGACCACATCTCTTGTGATAAGGCATAGGTCACTTCTTGCAGTGTTAACAAGCAGTTACCATGGCTAGAAATCTCAAGGTCGGTATTTTTAACTAGGCGTTTATAAGTGTTGTAGTCGTAATCAGAAACCGGTGCTTCTAACCACTCCCAGTGGTAGCTTTCTAGACGTTTTGCCATTGCCATTGCTTGTTCTGGCGTGTAGAAGGTTGCCGTATCAAGCATGAATCGAATGCCAGTTTTCCCGTAACGAGCCTGAACTGCGTCAACAAGGGCAACGTCCTTTTCGTACACGCAGTAGCAGTGAAGCTTGATTGCTTTAAAGCCGTGTGCAATACAGTCGTCTAGGTACGGGAAGTACTCATCTACGGTGTCGAACATTGGCGTCGATGCATAAGACAACATTTTGTTTCGAGCGCCACCTAAAAGCATGTAAAGAGGCATGCCCGCTTTTTTGCCTTTGATGTCCCATGCTGCGATATCAATTGGCGCTTTAGCTGGCAGACCACCCCAAGTACAACGCGCCATTAACCAGTTGTAGAGCTCTTGAGTTGCCAATGGATTTTTACCCAGTAAACCTGGAACTATGGTGCGTTGAGATTCGATAATGCAACGGTCAAAATCATTCTCTGTATAGCTGATTGTTGCGCCTAACCCCTCTGTACCATCGTTACAAATTAGACGGACGATGTTATTGGTGTATAACAAAGGTTCTTGGTTATCTGCCCATGGTACAGGTGCTGCATCGCGGTCTGCTACAGCGTAAAGTTCTACACGTTCAATTTTTAGATCGGTCATTTTTCAGTCCTTACAGGCGTGAGCCATTTTTAATCATGGTGGCGCGAATCTCCGCGACATTTAGGTCACGAATCGCCGTATTTGTATCAATCGCTTGTGCAGCAGCAATGCCCGCTGCATGACCAAGCTCAAAGCATTGCGCGGTGACGCGAGCAGAAGCAAGGGCTTCGTGTTCGGCGCTCAAGCATCGACCAGCAACAATGATATTTTCACCAACCACTGGCACTAGCGTGTGGAATGGGATGTCGTAGTAATCGTTAATTAGCCAGTGCAGTTTTGGTTTGTCGCCGGAGTGCAATTCGATAGGCCAAGGGGTACGGCAAATACCGTCTTCACGCTTGCGACAGTTAACAACGTCTTCATTAGTTAGCGTTTCGATACCAACAATAGAACGCGTTTGACGAATGCCGACTTCTACACCGGTGTCGACAACGAATGCCTGTTCACAACCAGGAACAAAGTTATTCAAGAAACGGGCGTATTCACGAACTTGGCGACGACCGAACACTTCGGCTTCTGTGAAATCTTCAGGATCAATGACGTTCAGCATGCGTCCATCTTGACCTGCAAGGCGTGTCGCATTAACCATCAGCTCATTCGCGCGTGTGGTCGGAAAAATCCAAATCTTATGACGTGGCAACTGGTATTCACCGCTCTGGTTGGCTGCAAGAATATTTTCGGTGACTTTTGGAGGGCAGATCGTGTCGTTGCCGTAGTAGTCGAGATAAGTGTCCATATCGACACCGCCAAAACGGAAGAACATGGTTGGGTTTTGAATACGACCATTGTCGCCAAAGTAATAATCCATACCCGCACGAGCTACCACAGCAGCATCACCAGAAGCGTCGATGATCTGTTGACTTAAGATGATACTTTGACCTGCGTTTGATTCGATGATCACGCCTTTAAATGCATCGCCTTCCATGATCACGCCAGTGACTGACGTATGGAATAGAGTTTTGACATTTGCTTGCTCTAGGAAATCATCTGCTACTTCACGCCACATCAAAGGATCGTGAGTCACTGTGTACGTTTTACCGTAACGCTGTGGAGCAGTGACGCCACCTTTGTTTTCTAATGCTTGACGAAAACGTTCTGTAAAACCGAATACCACTTGTTCTGGTTGTGCATTTTCATCATCTGATGCCATGTACATACCGCAGATAGTGCCAGATAAGCCCGCGACGGCAGCACCACCGCAAAAACCGTATTTCTCAATCAGCCAAGTGTTCTTACCTAGACGACCTGCCGTTTCAGCTGCGGCAACACCAGCAGGACCTCCGCCAATGACTAACACTTCCACTTCAGCCAAAACAGGTAGGTTCGGAGTGTGTTCATAACGACGGATAATGTTCCAAGATTTCATTCTTACCTCACTAATAGATGACTGATGTTCATTTGATATATCAATTGTATGTTTTTAATATATTCGGATTTCTTTTTTTGGTACAATGGCAAAACTTCTTATCGTGAGATTGCTCACTAAAAGATTGATCAATGGAATAGGAACGAGAATGACCGTAAATTCAGTCAATAAGACAGAAGTTGCATACAGCAAACTTGAAAAAATGATCATCTTCCGCGAATTAGAACCAGGGAGTATGGTCAGTGAAAAGCAGTTGGCAGAAGAGTTAGAGCTTGGGCGAACACCAGTTCGAGAAGCGTTACAAAGATTGGCTTATGAATGTATGGTTGAGATCCACCCGCGACGTGGAATTCAAATCCCAGCAATCTCTGTCGAGAGTCAACTAAAGATCCTAGAAGTCCGTCGCGACATTGAAGCTTTATGTGTCAACTACGCTGCCTCGCGAGCAAGTGTTAAAGAGAAACAGCAGATGTTAATGTTGGCAGAGCAGTTAGAAGCTTGTGCAGAAAGCCAAGATGATCTGCTTTACGCGTCTTTACTTAAAGAAATCCATACCTTGCTCGTCAAAGCTGCATGTAATGAGTATCTACAGTTAGCAATGGCACCACTACAAGGTTTATCCCGCCGCTTTTGGTTTGCATTTAAAAACCAAGACTCAGATTTGGTTGAAGCATCTTCTCTTCATGCTGCAGTTTTACGTGCTGTCAGCCATACTGATGGCGAGGAAGCGGTCGCGGCATCACATCGTCTCAATGACTACCTAACTGATGTGGCTTATCGAACGATTAAACCGAGGAAATAATGCCGTTTTGGGTCCGTTTGATTACAGCAACAAAAAAAGCGGCTTTGAAGCCGCTTTTGAATTTCTTTGTCTTAGAATCGCAGAGATTAAGGTTGTTGCTTAGTTGGTGCTAGTGCAATTTCACGGATACAAACGTTTTGTGGTTGTTGGTAAGCAAACAGAACTGCACGTGCGATGTCATCAGCAGCTAGCACGCCGCCCATGTCTTCTTTCCACGCACCGTAGCCATCTTTGATTTCTTGCGATGTAGTGTGAGAAAGGAGTTCAGTTTCTACAGCGCCTGGTGCGATTGTTGTTACGCGAACGTTTGATGTAGCCACTTCTTCACGAACGTTTTCAGAGATAGCGTGAACTGCGAATTTAGTACCACAGTAAGCCGCGTGATCTGGGAACGTCTTTTTACCTGCGATTGAGCTGATGTTGATGATAGTACCGCTGTTACGTGCTTTCATTGGTGCTAGCACAGACTGCATGCCGTTTAGCAAACCAAGTACGTTCACGTCGAACATACGTTTCCACTCTGATGCATCTTGTGTGTCAATTTGACCAAGTAGCATCACGCCTGCGTTGTTTACTAGTGCGTCAGCAGGGCCAAATTTCTCTTCTGCTTTAGCAATTGCCGCTTCAAACGAAGCTTTTTCAGTAACGTCTACTTTTTCACATAGCGTGTTTGGCAGGTTTAGTGCTTCTAAGCGCTCTACACGGCGAGCAAGAAGAAGAAGTGGGTGACCTTCATCGCTTAGACGGCGTGCGATAGCTTCACCAATACCAGAACTTGCACCTGTGATTACAATCAGTTTTTTCATCTTTTGTTTCCTTCATCTCTTCTTTTGAGAATAGTTTTTGTATGAGAGCAGCTTTTAGTCAAGAACACCTGTTTCGCTGCGATGTGGGTATATTAAGGAAATGGTGTTTGTTGATATATATCGCTTTAGGTAAAACACTGTTGCTATATAACAACAATTCGCGGTAACTTTATGAAAATTAGGCAATAAAAAAGGCGCACTAGTGCACCTTAGTTTATGTATTTAGTGATTAAGCTGGCTGCTCTTGGGTACAAACGACGCTATTGTCGCTACCAAAGCCATTTGGGACGTATGCGTCTGCTTGTGGATCGTTTTCCCACTCGGCTTCGTTAAATAGGTAACGGAACTGGATATTCTGTTCCTTCGGCAAGCGCGTTTTAAATTTAAATTGGCCACTTTTCTTCACGAGCTTCATTGGTTCCGGTTGCCAGTTGTTAAAATCGCCTGCAATTTGAATCGACTCCCACTGGTTTTTGTCTAGCTCGAACGTGACTTCGACTTCATCTTTTGTTTTAAAGAATCTCTTTTTAAGCATTAATCTTTCCTTGTTTGTACAAAAACTGATCTAACTATTACTCAGGTTTCATAGTGATTTCAAGTGTTATCGGCATTGCAGTCGGTATCGAGTGTCAGAATCGTCTTGTTTGTGAACCTAGCATTAAGTGATTGGCTTGTATGAAAAGAAGGATTCTGTATGATGAAGATTCACCGTATTTTGAAGAAGTTATATGCTGAGTTTTAACCGTACATTTATGACGACAATGCTCTGTCTATTAGCCATGTTGCTAACGGGCGTTGCGTCAAGTGTACGTGCGGCTACGGCACAGATTGAACATCATACGTTACAAACGGCTTCTGATGACTTTCATCATCCATTAGGTACTGAACGAACGGATTGTGTTGAGTCTCATCAAGATGTGCATGTCTTAGAGAAAGGACAGCAACCACATACCAGTTGTACCTCTTCATGCCTCGTTAAAATTCCCACGAACCTTTTGCAAGATGAACAGATACAACTCCCTCATTGTCTTGCTTTGATCGACAAAGCGCTCACACCGAAAGCGGTGCTCGTTATTTATAAGCCTTACCGTCCTCCAATTGTTTGATTCCCGCCTCAATCATTGACCAGCCCAACTGGCGTTTTATTTATTAATGAGAATGGCACTGGTGTGCCTAAAGGAATCAAACATGAAAAAGCTACTCGCGCTATGCAGCACCCTTTTATTGGCATTTACTGCCCACGCAGCACAATTTGAAGAAGGTAAGCACTACAAGGTCTTAGATGTAGACAAGGCCAGCAAACCGACAGTAACGGAATTCTTCTCTTTTTATTGCCCCCATTGTTACAAGTTTGAAGCAGTGATTGACAACATGAAGCCAGCATTACCGAAAGATGCAAGTTTTGAGAAAGTTCATGTTGCTTTTATGGGCAGCGATATGGCCGTTCCAATGGCTAAGTCATACGCAACAATGGTGTCTTTGGGCGTAGAGAAGACGATGGTACCGGCGATGTTTGCTCAAATTCATCAAAAGCGCCAAGCGCCAAAAGATGAAGCTGAACTCAAGCAGATTTTCGTTGATAACGGCGTCGATGCGAAGAAGTTTGATGCGGCTTACAACAGCTTTGCCGTTAACTCAATGCAGAAGGGCTTTGATAAGCAGTTCAAACAAAGCACATTAACGGGTGTTCCAGGTGTATTGGTCAACGATAAGTACATCGTTATCCCTAATGAGATTCGTACTTATGATGAATACAACGAGTTAGTGAATTACCTACTGACACTATAGTTTTTGAGAAAAATAAAAATGGCGACCATCGAGGTCGCCGTTTTTTGTGTTCATTTTGCGTTAGCGAAGCACAGCCGTACAAGCTGCGGTTGGCATATCAGTCATAAAGATCGCATTTGGATAAAACAAGCTAGCAACAGTGACGGCAACGTTACAAGGCTGAGCGATGGTGGTTTTCACTACGTTGTTAAGAACCACTCCGGTGGTATTCACCGTATTGACCGCAGCCTGTTGTGCTTGATAAGACACACAACCTGCTGTTGCATTGATAACTGCGGTACTAAAAAGAAGTTTACGAAAAAACATATTCATATCCTTTGTGAATGCTTTTGAGATACTTATATGACCATCCATTCATAATTAAAACAAAACGGTGTTCAAAATTACGCACACTTCACGAAATGAACATTGTTTTATATAACTTGATGAGTTTTGTGATCTGGTAGGTGGACAGACCAGTTTAAGCAATTAAAACCAACCCATGCATTAGTACCACACCTGTCGTGAGCTTGCCTCGCATCATCTGATACCCTTTTGGCTCCGCCTCTTTTTCTACTCTTCGAATCAGCTTTTCTGCGTACCAAACGGCAATGTAGCCAGCTGCCAATAACAGAGTCGCGGTGACATAATGCTTGTTACCTTGCAGCAATGCTCCCCAAGCAAGCAATACGAATAAGTTACTTAGCACCAAGGCATTTCGACTCAATCGATGGTAGAAATGATCAATGGCGTTGCCCCAAAGTACCCCGGAAAGAAAACTCAAAATCACCGCACTGTAAGCAATAAAAAACTGCTCCCCAGATAAGTTAAACAAAGTCCTTTCTGTAACGATGAGAACTAAGCTGAACAGAAAGGGCAGCAGTCCTAAATAACCCAATTGCAGCATTGTCGTACGTGTGGTCGTCATAGCAGCCTTCCTTACAGTTGCTGTTCAATCATGTTAGTAAGCGTAGTACTTGTTGGAGAGGTTGAACTTGGGAAGGTCGCAACGACTTTACCTTCTTTGTCGATCAAGAACTTGTAGAAGTTCCATTTCGGAGTAATGCCCGCTTGAGTACTGATCTCGGCAAATACTGGGTTTGCATCCTCGCCAAGAACAGAGGTTCGCGCCATCATAGGGAAGGTAACACCGTAGTCGAGATAGCAAATTTTAGCGGTTTTTTCTTCACTGCCACGGTCTTGACGAAAGTCGTTACTTGGAAAGCCCACAACGGCAAAGTTTTGGTCTTTGTAAGTTTGATGCAACTGCTCTAATTGCTCGAATTGAGGGGTAAAGCCACACTGGCTTGCGGTGTTCACGACCAGTAGCGTTTTGCCTTTGAAGGCGTCACAAAGCTCTATTTCTTCCGTTGAATTGAGAAGCCTTTGCTTTCCTCGCAAGATATCTGGACAGCTCGATGCAAAAGCCAAACAGCTAGTGGAGAGTAGTGTTGCGGTAAGTGCGCTGCGAGTGATTCCCTTCATGGTGTTGATTCCTTTTGTTTTTACTAAGTAACCTGAACTCGGGATAAAAAAATAGAAGTGAACTAAAAGCTGGTTCTGCGATCAGATCTTTCAACCAAGAGAGAA